>CAZBBZ010000393.1:0-2994 GCA_964489925.1 uncultured Rhodobacterales bacterium | reverse complement strand
GCTGGCTGAACGTGGTGTAGTCGTCAGCCGCGAGGCCATCCGGCTATGGATACACCGTTTTTGTCGTAGTGCCCTAATTAAGGAGAATCGGGCTTAATTTTTCTTTTTGTTTTCAGCGCTTGGCAATGTCTCGAAAGCGGATATTGCCAAATTAACGACGTGATTTTGGTAGACATGCCTCGGCATGAAAATTCCAAAGACAATGCCCCGCCTCAAAGGTTTCCGTTTTCCGCGCGAAATCATCTCTTACGCCGTTTGGGCTTACCATCGTTTTGCTTTGAGCACAGCTGATGTCGAAGATTTGCTAGCTGAACGTGGCGTGATCGTCAGCCGCGAGGCCATCCGGCTATGGGTCCACCGTTTTGGTATCCACTTCGCATCCTGCATCAAACGGGATCGACCTGGTGCTGCCGACAAATGGCATTTGGATGAAGTCGTGATCTTGATTGGTGGCAAGAAACAATGGCTGTGGCGGGCCGTTGATGCCAACGGCGACGTTCTAGATATCTTAGTTCAAGACAAGCGAGATGCATATGCCGCGAAGAAGTTTCTGGTGCAGTTGGTTTGTCGTTGGGGCAAGCCGCGCGTTATCGTAACGGACAAACTTGGCAGCTATGGCATTGCCATTCGATCCCTGGTCCCAAGTGTCAACCACCGTGCGCACAAAGGATTAAACAATCGGATCGAAGGATCCCATCGCCCAACCCGAAAACGAGAGAAAATTATGGGTCGATTTAAGTCGCCCCGGCAAGCCCAGAGGTTTCTCGCTGCCCACGATCAAATCAACGCAATTTTCCGCCCGCGCCGCTATCGTCTAACCGCAAATTCTTATCGCCATGCCCGGTGTGATGCCTACGACTTATGGCGCAGCTATGCCCTAGAAATGACGGCCTGAAATGTGCCTAGTTCACTCCCACATCCCTGTTTGAACAACTTGGCAATGCCATTGTATTTAAGGGTACAGAATCCGTCAAATTTGGTCCGAAACGGTAGATTCTGGTTATTTAGGGCACAACGACATCTGATTTCACCCGTTGTGGCGCTACATTTGGCGCATGACCGGTTCGAAGGTCAGTCGCCGCGCTAGGCTATGTCATAAAGCAAAAGATCGGTGACGCCCCACTTAAAGGCCACATTGCGCGCTTGCTCAAACGTCACGACGTTCTCGCCTGCAATCTGATCAGCGGCCGCGATGTTCAGCGTATAATCTTCCAAGCCGTTGTTCAGCCCAACATCCAAATAGCCTTGTGACACCCCGTTCAAGAACAACTCTACCTCATCGGCGAAATCGATATCATAGCCCTTGAAATCCAACGCCATATCGCTGCCCGTGAACTCAAACCCGGCGGTCAGGATCCCATCCGCATCCGTTGCCCCGTTGTATTTGTTGCCATAAGTGCCGCTGTCCAGAACGTCTGGCGTCAGGGATATATCGCTTGAAGACGCCGCGCTCAGCAGCAGATCCGTGACACCCCACTTAAAGGCCACATTGCGCGCTTGCTCAAACGTCACGATGTTCTCGCCCGCGATCTGATCGCCGCTCGTAATGTTCAGCGTGTAATCCGACAAACCATTGTTCACACCAACATCCAAAAAGCCCCGGGACACCCCGTTCAGGAACATCTCAACCTCATCGGCGAAATCGATATCATAGCCCTTGAAGTCCAACGTCAGATCGCTGCCCGTGAACGCAAACCCTGCGGTGATCACCCCATCCGCATCGCTGGCACCATTGTAATTGTTGCCGTACGCGCCGCTTTCCAGAACGTCCGGCGTCAGCGCGATATCAGCGCTCGGCGCATCGCTTAACAGCAGATCCGTCACGCCCCACTTCCAGTTGATATTGCCGATTTGCTGGAAGGTAACAACGTTCTCGCCCGCCACCTGATCACTTGCCGCAATGGTCAGCCTATAGTCCTGCAAACCGTTGTTGACCCCGGCCTCAAGATTGCCTTGCGACACCCCATTGACAAAGATCTCGACCTCCGCGCCATTGTCGATGTCATAGCCCTTGAAGTTCAGCGCCAGATCGCTGCCGGTATAAGCGAACCCGGCACTCAACACACCATCCGCATCGCTCGCGCCGTTGTACTTGTTGCCGTATTCACCGCTTTCCAGAACATCGAGCGTCAAGGCTATATCCGCAGCAGAGCTCGCGCTAAGCCGCAAATCCGAAACGCCCCACTTGAAGTTTACGTTGCGCGCCTGCGCAAAGGTCACAAGGTTCTCGCCCTCGATCTGATCGGCGCTCGCAATGTTGAGCGTGTAATCCGCCAAACCATCGTTCACACCAGATGCGATAAAGCCTTGCGAGACCCCGTTCACGAACAGTTCGACCTCGTCGTTGTAATCAATGTCATAGCCCTTGAAATCCAGCGTCAGATCGGTGCCGGTAAAGTCAAACCCGGCGGTGATCAGACCGTCGCGATCGGTTTGCCCGTTGAACTTATTGCCATAAGTTCCAGTGGTTGGCGTGTCTGGGAACAACAACACATCGGCGCGGGCTTGGATTTCATCAAAATCGCCCTGTCCCACCGCCGCAATCGTGCCTGCGCCAAATTCAACGGCAAAATCATCCGCATCCAGCACGCGGTTGTCGTTCGTATCCCCGATCAAAACCGTGGCCCCGCCGATGAGCGACCAGAAAAGCTGCGTGTGCCCCGCGCCCAGATCCGCGCCACCCAAGGTATCGCCAACCTGCGTCGCGCTGGTTTCCCCGCGCAAAACAAAAGGCTGCCCGTCAAAAAACGTGCCAGAGCCAAACGGCACAAGGCGCAACAGATCGCCTTCCCCCGGCGCGAAATCGGTGATCGTGGCCCGCGCGCCAAAGGTGCTTGCCCCGCTCGCAATCGCGTTTTGCGAAACGCCAAGCTCAAACACGTCCGCGTCCGCGCCCCCGGTTAGAGTGTCTTGGCCCTGAAGCGCCTGCATCAAATCGCTGCCGTCGCCGCTGCTGCTGCTGCCACCATCCGTTGACTTCACACACAATTTCAC
>CAZBBZ010000392.1:296-3004 GCA_964489925.1 uncultured Rhodobacterales bacterium | reverse complement strand
TTCCAGAAACTCCGGCCCCACCTCATAGGCGCGCTGGCTGATCGTTGGCCCCACAACGGCGCAAATATTAGCGCGGTTTGCCCCGCGCGTTTCCATCAGATCAAGGGTGGCTTCCAGCACGCCGCCAATCGCCCCTTTCCAACCAGAATGGGCGGCACCAACCACGCCTGCGCTCGCGTCCGCAAAAAGAACCGGCGCGCAATCGGCGGTCAAAATCCCTAATGCGAGCCCCGGCTGGTCCGTCACCATCGCATCGCACTTGGGCCGGGGTGTTTCAAGCGGCTGATCCACATATATCGCAGTGGCGGAATGGCACTGGTGGACAGAGGCCAGTTGGTCGCTGGGGACATCCATGAATTTTGCAACACGGTGGCGGTTTTCATCGACGTTTTGCGGATCATCCTCTGATCCTGCCCCGCAGTTTAGACCTTCGTAAATCCCTGTTGAAACACCGCCTGCGCGGGTGAAAAATCCGTGGCGCACGCCGTTCAAATCATCTGCAACAATCGGCCGAACGCTCATGTTTCAAATCCCGGTAAGTTAATTGGCTCGCCGGAAAGACCCAGCACTTTGAACATTTCGCCCATTTCACTGGGATGGGTCAACCGGCGCAACTCCCCGGCGATCTTATCTTCATCCCGGCGTGCAAGGGCTTGGGCGCGTTGCACGATGCCAAGGCGTTCTAGAAACGCGCCTTGGGTTGCAAGCGGCTGTGCAAGGGCGGGCGCGGCGGCCTGCGCAAGATCGTCAAAGCGCACATGGGTTGTCAGATCGGCGGTGCCGGGTGCGGCCAGCGGGTCAACCGACTGATGCGCTTTCACCGCTTGCAGAGTGTCGCCAAATCCGTCTGCATCCCCGTAATCAATGAACAGCGCCGCGCCGCCATGGGTAGCAAGATGCGCGCCAATGTCCCTAGCGATTTCCGTGCGCGCGGGCGCATGTTCCAGAACTGTGCCATCACTTGCATGGGGCAGCTTGGGCGCGTCTTTCAATGGGGCTAGGGCAAAGCACAATCCGTCGTCTTGTCGCTGCACCACGCGTTCCATCCAAACCTCGCCAAGGCTTTGGAATTGGCGCACAGGCAAGGCGTCGAAATACTCATTGGCAAAGAGCAGGGAATACTGCGCTGGCAAATCGGCGATGCTATTGCCGTGGGTGATTTCGAATTGCGCAAGCGTGGTTTTTTGGGTTTGGCGCAGGGCTGGGCTGGCCTCGATCAATCCTATATTTGCCGCGTCCAAAAAGCCGGGAACAGAACCAGCCGCGCGCAAAAGATCGCTCATCATTGTTGCGCGTCCCGGTCCCAGTTCGACCAGATTAAATGGGGTAGGGCGTCCGGCATCGATCCAAACTTGCGCGGCCCAGAGCCCCAGCATTTCGCCGAACATCTGGCTGACCTCTGGCGCGGTGATGAAATCCCCGCTTGCCCCAAAAGGTTGGCTTTGGGTGTAATAGCCATGATCCGGGTGCAGCAAACAAAGCTGCATATAGCGATCAATTTGCATCGGCCCGCGCGCGGCGATTTCATCGGCAATGATCTTGGTCAGCGGCGTCATTTTGCGCGTCGCGCCCCGGCAAATACGATCATGGCGAGACCGAGCAGCAGCATGGGCAGCGATAACAACTGTCCTTGGCTGAAGCCGATGCCGCCAAAGTCGACGACCCAGCCGTAAGGGTTGCCGGTCGTGATAAATTGCGCATCGGGTTCGCGGAAAATTTCAACAAACATGCGGGCGGCGCCGTATCCGGCAAGAAAGACGCCAACCAAACGCCCCGGTTGCTTTAGCCAGCCTGCGCGCACCAAAAGTAGCATCACGACAAATAGGACGGCACCTTCAAGTGCGGCCTCATAAAGCTGGCTGGGGTGACGACCACAGGGGCCTTCCCAGTCGGGCGGGCAGGTTTGTGCGCGTGGGTCTGGAAACACCATGCCGATGCCTGATTTGGTAGGTTTGCCCCAAAGCTCGCCATTGATGAAGTTTGCGCAGCGCCCTAAGAATAGCCCGATGGGGGCGGCCAAAGCGACCGCGTCCGCGATGCTCCACAACGGATGGCCCCGCCAACGACAGAATAGAAACACACCTATAACCACCCCAAGGAAACCGCCGTGAAACGACATGCCGCCTTGCCAGACGAAAAATATTTCCAGCGGGTTTTGCATGTAATAGGCCGGGTGATAAAAAATGACCGAGCCCAAACGTCCGCCGACAATGACCCCGATGATCATATAGGTCAAAAGGTCATCGACTTCCGCGCCGGGCATTGGCGCTTTATCCGCAGGCCAGAGGCCGGGGCGTCGCAGCAAGGCTTTGATTAAGAACATGCCCAAAACCAGACCGACGATATAGGCCATGGCGTACCAGCGCAGGGCCAGCGTCGTGCCGAAAACCGTGATCGAGAAAATGTCAGGGCCGATGTCGGGGAAGGGCAAATAGGGTTGCATGGGGTCCACGCGAAATGGGTTGATATGGGCTCTGTTGAGCGCGCGTCTAAAGCGAAGTCAAGCCGGGACTTGGAATCTGTGTGTTTCATGCCCATATAACGTCAAAGTAATGGAGGCAGGCATGCAAAGTCGTAACAAGATATTTGATGATATTTCCCAGTTGATGACCAATGCGGTGGGCGTGGCCCAAGGCGCGCGGGACGAGGCTGAAAACGCGATGAAATCGCTTGTGGATCGCTGGCTGGGATTGCGAGAGGATGCATTG
>CAZBBZ010000392.1:0-286 GCA_964489925.1 uncultured Rhodobacterales bacterium | reverse complement strand
GCTGGCTGGCGGATCGCGATTTTGTAACGCGCGAAGAATTTGATGCGGTACGTTCGATGGCGCAGAAAGCGCGCGAAGAAAACGAGGCTTTGGCGGCCCGGTTGGACGCGCTCGAAGCGAGCAAGAGCAAGAAAAAGTAAAAAATGTGCCCCTTGCGCCTTTCGGCGCGGGTCGCGTTTTTTGATTTTGTGAACGAGGGGCGCTGCCCCTCGCGCTCCCCGGGATATTTTCGGACCAAAGAAGATGGTTGGCTAGGTTAGGGAGTAGACCAACTCGTCTTCGTCCC
>CAZBBZ010000391.1:0-3022 GCA_964489925.1 uncultured Rhodobacterales bacterium | reverse complement strand
GTCGATAAACACCGTAGGCAGTTCTTGGCGGTTTTCTTGGTTTAGCCCGATGAGCATGGCCACGCCTAAGCCTGCGAACAGCAGCAGCGGGATCAAAAGCGCGACATTAACCTTGGGCATCGCGATCCTCGCGACGTTGTTCCAGTTCTGTAAGCCGCGCGCGCACGCGGGCCGAGCGGCGCATGGTCAGCACCACCAAGACCACCAAAATCGCAATCGTCGCCCCATAAGCGCCCAGCACCGTGCCTGCGTATTTTCCTAAATCAACCATTCAACTCACCCATTCAAGCTTTCCACGCGTTATCCACGCGCAGCCTCCGCTTCCAAGGCCCGCACCCGGCGCGCCCGAATTTCCGTGCGTGTACGCACCAGAACCAACATCAAAAACAGCAGCACAAAGCCTGCAATCGCGAACAAAAGCGGTTGGTAAAATACATCCGCCACGTTTTTTTCTTTGTCCAAACTCAGGCTCGCCCCTTGGTGCAGCCCTTGGCTCCAGAAATTCACTGCATAGCGTGATAGCACCGCAAAGACCGAACCGACCATGCAAATAATGCTGGTTAGATCGGCCGCTTTATCCGGATCCTCGATCGCGTCCCAAAGCGCCATATAGCCCAAGTAAAACACAAACAGGATCAAAAAGCTGGTCAAACGCGGGTCCCACGCCCACCAAGTTCCCCACATAGGCTGGCCCCAAATCGCACCTGTCACCAGCGCAATCAACGTCATCGTCGCCCCAATGGGGGCAGCGGCACGCGCGGCCAAAGCTGAAACATGGTGGCGCCGGATCAGCCAGATCAGCGAGCCAACCAGCATCATAAACCACGCGTTAATCGCCATCAGCGCCGAGGGTACATGGATATACAACAGCTTCACCGTTGCGCCCTGCTGGTAATCATCAGGCGTGAAAAAGAACCCCCAAATGATGCCAACGCTTAGGCAAAGCGCCGTCAATATCCCAAGCGGCCACAGCAGTTTGGATGAAAACTGCATGAACTTCGCCGGGTTTGCATAAGACCATAAAGACATAGACGTGAATTTACCTCAGGGCTTGGGGTGGGTTCAATGGATCATCGCGCATTGCCACTCACCTCAACGAGAGCCGGATAATACCCGCGCAAACAAGCGGCGAGAGCACCAGCGAAAACAACATGATTGCACCCAACAAGGCAAGCGCAATCCCCGCGTCTTGGCCATCCAGATAGCTCTGGCAGGCCACAACGCCAAAAATTAAAACAGGCACGAAAAACGGCATCACCAATAGGGTCAGCAACGCCCCGCCTCGGCGCACCCCCATGGTCACCGCCGCGCCAATCGCGCCAATGCTCGACGCGGCAATCGTTCCAAGGCACAAGCTTAGACAAATGAACCAAGCCGCCGCCAGTGGCAGGCCCAGCATCATGCCCAAAAGCGGGGATAGCACGACCAAGGGCAATCCGGTACTTAGCCAATGCGCACCCAGTTTGGCCAGCACGATACCGGGCAGCGGTTGGGGGCCAATCACCAAGGCTTCAAGCGAGCCATCTTCAAAGTCCGATTGAAACATCCGATCCAGTGACACGATGGTCGCGAGCAAAGTACCGACCCATAAAATGCCAACACCGGCGGCGCGCAGCACCGCATCCTCACGCCCGATACCAAGGGCCGATACCAGCACAAAAATCAGATAAAACGCGAGCCCCTGCCAGATGCCCCCGCCAATGCGCGCCGACACCCGCAACTCGCGAACCAACAACGCCATCATGACCCGAAGCTTTCCGCTAAGAACGGATCAAGTGCGGCTTTGCGGGTCGCAGGCGTCAAGGTGATCGCGCTTGCATTGGCCATAAAGTCGCTATCATGGGAGGTCGCAACAACCATGCCGCCATCCCTTTGATGCGCTTGGATCAAATCGGCGAGCAAGCCGCGTCCTTCTATATCAAGTGCGGTGGTCGGCTCATCCAGCAACCACAAGGGGCGCTTGGCAATCAGCAAGCGCGCCAGACCCAAACGGCGTTTCATTCCCGCCGAATAAGTTGCCGCAATCTGATCGGCCACATGCGCTAAACCCACCACGCTCAACGCATCGCCCATATGCGGCGCATCCAAATAGCGCGCCCAGAACGACAGGTTTTCAAGCGCGGTCAGCTGTTCCTTGATCGCAGGCAAATGCCCGACATAGGCAATCTGATCCTGAAACGCATCCAAGTCAGCCAAGGCGCAATTCCCAAGCCTAGCCCCGCCCGCAACAGGGGGCAGCAGCCCGGCAAGCGTGCGCAATAAAGTCGTCTTACCAACCCCATTGCGTCCACGAATTATTAACCCAGTTCCGGCATCAACACGCGCATCAATCGGGTCATGCAGCGCACGCCCGTTTCTACCCGAAATTATGCCGTCCAGTGTAAGGGACACCCGTGATCCAATTTTGCCAGTTTGTCTCGCGTTCAAATCGCATTGCGCATCGGCCTGTGCAAGGGCGCTTTTCTGCATACCATTGTACACAATTTTCACCCAAACCCTTGCCAGGTGGCCCAGAATGCGTCATAGGGCGGGCAAATTCCCATGTTTTTCAATCGCACGAGGGGTAGAAATGCCAATTATCGTAGGAACCGATTCCGCCAACACCCGGCGCGAACTGACCGCAAACAAACAATCCGTCGCATATTATTCAATCGACGCCGCAGAAGCCGCTGGTTTGGGCGAATTTTCTCGCCTTCCCGCAGCGCTAAAAGTGGTTCTGGAAAATCTGTTGCGCTTTGAGGACGGCAAAACCGTTTCCACCGACGATATTAAGGCATTTTCCGATTGGGCCGCCAAGGGTGGTAAGAACCCGCGCGAAATCGCCTATCGCCCTGCCCGCGTGCTGATGCAGGATTTCACTGGCGTACCAGCCGTGGTTGATCTGGCCGCTATGCGTGATGGCATCGTGTCCCTTGGCGGGGATGCGGAAAAGATTAACCCGCTGAACCCAGTTGATCTGGTTATCGACCACTCGGTGATGATTGATGAATTTGGCAATCCCCGCGCCTTTCAAATGAACGTG
>CAZBBZ010000390.1:2526-3030 GCA_964489925.1 uncultured Rhodobacterales bacterium | reverse complement strand
CCATTCGGTTTGCAGCCATTCTTCCATCCAAGCATGCACGCGATCCGACCCGCCAGAGGTCGTGTGGCACAGGAACGTCTGCTCATCCAAACGCAGCACCACGCCGTCATCAAACAAAAAGCCGTTGTCATTGCACATCAAACCATAACGGCATTTGCCCGGCTTCAGGCTCGACATCATGTTCGTATACATCAGATCGAGGAATTTCGCCGCGTCCGGACCTTTCACAAGAATTTTGCCAAGGGTCGAGGCATCCAGCAGCCCGACATTTTCCCGCGTGTTCAGAATTTCGCGCGTCACCGCGTCATGGGTGCTCTCACCCGACTGCTTAATCGTGTAGGGCCGCCGCCAATCCGCAACCGGCTCCCAGACCGCGCCATTGTCATCCAGCCAGCCATCAATCGGCGTCTTGCGCGTCGGCTTAAACAGCGCCCCGCGCGCCTCGCCGCCGATCGAGCCGATTGAAATCGGCGTATAGGGCGGGCGGAACGTCGTGGTGCCTAC
>CAZBBZ010000390.1:0-2516 GCA_964489925.1 uncultured Rhodobacterales bacterium | reverse complement strand
TTGTCGTGTTCAGCGCCTCTGACAGCACCGCCAAGCCGTTAATATTGGACAGCTTGCCCTGATCCGTCGCCATGCCAAGGGTGGTGTAGCGTTTGGTATGCTCCACACTTTCATAGCCCTCTTGCGCGGCCAGTTGTACGTCTGAAACCTTCACATCATTCTGGAAATCAAGAAACGCTTTGGCGCGCCGCGTCTTTGCCGCCCCTTGGGGCATCACCCAAACAGGCTCCATCGCATGTTCTGGCGCGCTGATCGCAACAGGTGCATCAGACGAACCTACCCCGCTTGCAGCGACACCCGCTTCATGGCCTGTCACCATCGCTTGGCCCGCATCCAATGCGCCCGCCGCAGCCCCGGCTGCAATCACGAAGGCCGCGCCATCGTCCCCCGTCGGCGCGCGCGTCACGTCCGGCACAAACATCGCGTTTGCGTCATCCCAAGTCAGCTTACCGCCCGCATGGGACCACAAATGCACCACAGGCGACCAACCGCCCGACATGGCCACGCAATCGCATTCAACCCGTTCCAGTTCGGCACCTTCGCCCGCCTGCGCACATAGCGACACGGCAGTTACGGATTTCTTGCCATGCACCTTGCCAATGCCCGTGCCTGTAAGCACACGAATACCCAAAGCCCGCGCTTCGCGGGGCAATTCACCGTCCGCCGCAACCCGCGCATCCGCAATCACCGGCACATCCAACCCCGCCTGTTTCAGCGCAATCGCCGTGCGGTAAGCATCATCGTTATTAGTCGCCAAAACCGTGCGATCCCCGCAGGAAACGCCGTAAAGACCTACATAATCGCGCACGGCCCCCGCCAGCATCACGCCCGGCACATCATTGCCCGCAAAGGCCAAGGGCCGCTCAATCGCGCCCGTTGCTGTGATGATCCGCTTGGCCCTGATCCGCCACAACCGATGCCGCGGACCATCGCGCTTATCCAACTGTTCATAAGCCAGCGCATAGCCGTGATCGTAAACGCCAGCGCCCATCATTTGGGTGCGGATTTGCACGTTATCCATCGCGTCCAAAGCCGCGCGCGTTTGCGCAACCCAATCCGCCCCGGCAACCCCATCAATATCCACCGGATCAACCAGCGCACGCCCACCAAGCTGCGGCGTTTGTTCAACCAACAACACGCTCGCCCCCGCTTCGCCCGCGACCTTGGCGGCCTGCAATCCAGCAATCCCACCGCCCACGATCAGCACATCTATATAGGCATAGAAATATTCATAAGTGTCAGGATCGGGCTTTGTCGGGGCTTTCCCAAGCCCTGCCGAGCGGCGAATGATCGGTTCAAACAGATGCTTCCACGCCGCGCGCGGGTGGATGAAAGTCTTATAATAAAAGCCCGCCGGGAACAGTGGTGCCAGCCGCGCATTGATCGCGCCGATGTCAAATTCTAAGCTCGGCCAGTGGTTCTGCGAATTGGCCACCAACCCGTCAAACAAGGGCTGGGTTGTCGCCCGTTGGTTCGGCTCAAACCGATTGCCCGTGCCCAATCCAACCAGCGCGTTTGGTTCTTCTGCACCACTTGCCACGATCCCGCGCGGGCGGTGGTATTTGAACGAGCGGCCCACCAGCGTTTTGCCATTGGCCAGCAAAGCACTGGCCAAAGTGTCGCCTTCAAAGCCCTTAAGCCGCTGCCCGTTCCAGCGAAACTCAACCGCCTTAGCGCGGTTCAACGCCGCCCCGCCTTTTGCTAATCGCGTGCTCATTTATAGCCCTCCCAGTCCGGGCGCTTGGCCTTAACTTTCGCAATAATATCGGCGGGCGGCTCAGTGACTTGCCCCCCGTATGTGCCAAAAACCTCAAGCGTGACCGTACAGCGCGCCGCATGAAACCACTTGCCGCAGCCATAGGCATGCCGCCAGCGTTCAAAGTGAACCCCACGCGGGTTCTTGCGTGCAAAAAGGTAATCCGAAAACGCCTGATCCTCGCCCAACGCGCGCGTCAGATGCGCCTCGCCACCGGGTTCAAATTCAGTTTCTTCACCAGACACGCCGCAGTAGGGGCAGGTTAATTTAAGCATGTCACAGCACCACCGTCGTTTTCGTCTTTGTCATTGCGAGTTCCATCAATGCGCCACCGCCGCAGCGACGCTTTCGTCGATCATGCGGCCCTCGATAAAGCGGTCCAGTCCAAACGGTCCGGCCAAATCCCCCGGCGTGCCGCGCGCCACCATTTCTGCCGTGGCCCAGCCCGAACCGGGAATGGCCTTAAAGCCACCTGTGCCCCAGCCGCAGTTGATGAACATGCCAGATACAGGCGTGGCTGAAATAATCGGCGAGCGGTCCCCAGTCATATCCACGATCCCACCCCATTGGCGCAGCATCTTTAAGCGCGATATCATCGGGAATGTCTCAATCAGCGCGCGCACGGTTTCCTCGATATGCTGGAACGACCCACGTTGGGTGTAGTTGTTGAACCCATCCGCACCGCCACCGATCACCATTTCGCCCTTATCCGATTGGCTCATATAGCCATGCACCGTGTTGGCCATGACCACCACATCCA
>CAZBBZ010000389.1:0-3051 GCA_964489925.1 uncultured Rhodobacterales bacterium | reverse complement strand
TCGTTGTCATTTAGAATGACGAACAGGCGTTTTTTCAAATGGCCTGCGTTGTTCATCGCCTCAAACGCCATGCCAGCGGACATGGCACCATCGCCAATCACCGCAATTGCATCGCCCAAACCCGGTTCTGCTGCGCCGCCAAGATCGCGCGCGACCGCAAATCCAAGTGCTGCAGAAATCGAGGTTGAAGAATGCGCCGCGCCAAACGGATCGTAAGGGCTTTCAGAGCGTTTGGTGAAACCGGACAAACCCCCTTCTTGGCGCAGCGAGCCCATCTGATCGCGCCGCCCGGTTAGAATTTTATGCGGATAACACTGGTGACTAACGTCCCAAACCAACCGATCGCGTGGCGTGTCAAACACCGCATGCAAAGCAACGGTCAATTCCACTACACCCAAACCCGCGCCCAAGTGCCCGCCCGTGCGCGACACCGAATTGATGGTTTCAGCGCGCAGCTCATTGGCGACCTTTGTCAGCTCAGCATCACTAAGCCCGCGCAAATCAGCGGGCGAATTGATCTGGTCAAGAAGCGGTGTATCATTCGGTTTTGTCATCCGGTGGGCCTTACGACTGGGACAAGTTCAGTTCAATCTGAAAGCGGCGGCGGGCCGCGCTTCATTCTTTATATGGGCGAAGTTTAATGAATTGTCAGGATAGCTGCACCTTTTGTGCGACAAGATGTTGCGCATGTTTTCCGAAAGTATGCGTGAAACGACTTGCGCAAATGCGTCTAGGTTTCGCGATTGATGATAAAATATGCGCAATCGCGCAGACGATCCGCTGCGTTGGAATAAGGGCTAAGTGCGTCGCAAGCATCCTCGACCAAAGCAGTGGCGGTCTTTTGCGCGGTTTCCAGCCCCAAGAGGCTCACGAAAGTGGCTTTGCCCGCATTATCATCCTTGCGCAGCTTTTTCCCGGTCTTTGCCGGATCGCCAATCACATCAAGCACATCATCATGGATCTGAAACGCCAGCCCGATGTTGGTTGCATAGGTCGTCAACGCGGCCACATCAGAGCGCCCCAAAATCGCGCCTGCTTCGGCAGACCAGCGGATCAACTCACCGGTTTTCTTGCGCTGTAGGCTGGTGATTTGGTCAAGGTTAAGCGGCGTTTTCGCGACCTCTGCCAGCAAGTCTTCGTCTTGACCGCCAACCATGCCTTCCGCGCCTGCGGCAATGGCGAGATTTGAAATCAGTTTCAGCCTTATCGCTGGATCAGGGCTAGCATGGGAATGAGCAAGAATTTCAAAGGCCAGCGTTTGCAAGGCATCACCTGCCAGCACCGCCACCCCATCATTCCACTGGCGATGCACGGTGGGTTGACCACGACGCAAATCGTCGTTGTCCATTGCTGGCAAGTCATCATGAATCAACGAATAGGCATGGATACACTCAATCGCGACGGCCGCCCGTTCCGATTGCGATGCAGGGACGTTGAACAATTGCGCCCCTTCCAAAACCAAAAACGCGCGCAGGCGTTTGCCCCCGTTCAGAACCCCATAACGCATAGCTTTTGCCACCCGCGCCTTATCTGGAGGCAATAGACGTTTTAAGGCGTCCTCAGTTCGCGTGGCGCATTCGCTCAAGCGGTCCTTAAATGCGGAGAGATCGCGCGTCATCACGCGGCTCAGGAAATCTCGACCGGATCAGCGCTTTTGGCAGCGCCGTTTGCATCCTTGGTGATCTGGGCGACTTTTTCTTCGGCCGCTTTCAGCTTTGTTTCGCAATGAGCGCGTAGTTTTGCGCCATGTTCATACAAGGCGATGGACTGCTCAAGGGGCACATTTCCGGTGTCGAGTTGGCGCACAACATCTTCAAAAGCGGCCAAGGCTTCTTCAAAGCTCATGTCTTTTATGTTGGCTTGGCTCATGACCCTTGCTCCATCAGTACTTGCACATGGGCCGCCACGGATGTTGCCAGCCCCGCCAGATCATACCCGCCCTCTAGCGTAGAAACAACGCGGCCCGCGCAATGTTTATCCGCAAGCGCACAAATTCTTGCCGTTGCCGCGCCGAAATGAACCGCCTCCAGACCAAGATTGGCCAGTGGGTCATCTTTATGGGCGTCAAACCCGGCAGAGATCATAATCAAATCAGGGGCAAATTCATCCAAAGCTGGCACAACCTCGCGATCAAAGATGCGCATATAGGCATCGCCAGAAGTGCCCGGCTCTATGGGTATGTTAACAACATTGCCATGCGCGCCCGTTTCGTTGCGCGCGCCAGAGCCGGGGTAAAGCGGCATCTGATGGGTCGAGACAAACTGGATGTTGGGGTCATTCCAAACCAGATCTTGCGTACCGTTGCCGTGATGAACGTCGAAATCCATGATCGCGACCTTGTTGATATCAGGATGGGTCAGCGCGTGACGCGCACCAACCACAACGCTGCCAAATAGACAAAACCCCATAGCCGTTTGCGTTTCTGCGTGATGCCCCGGTGGGCGGCAGGCAACAAACGCATTGTTGACCTGACCCGACAGCACCAAGTCCACTGCTTGGACATTGCCCCCTGCCGCGCGGTAGGCGGCCTCTAATGAGCCGGGGGAAACATGAGTATCCGCATCAAGCGAGCGATAGTCGTCGACCGGAATCGAAGACGCAATACGGTCGATATATGTGCCGGGATGCACCGCTTCTAGCGCTGTGCGGGATACGGTTGCCGCCTCTAGGCGCAACAAATCGTCAAAATCAGCGCTGCTAAGAACCTGTTCAATCGCCTCGATGCGCGCGACGCGTTCGGGGTGGCCTTCTGGCGTGACATGAGAATGGCTGGCGGGGTGGGTGATAAGTGCGGTTGTCATAGCGCGACGTTAAAAGATGCGCGCGCGCGCGGCAATTAAAACATAACCGTTTAGCGTTTTAACGCGGTTTATGCGGGGCATGACGGCCCAACACGCCTTCGATCACATCGGCCCCAAAATAGCCCGCAGAAATCGCCATCAGCACATAATTGCGATCATTCCAAAGTGCTTCGGCGCTGGCGTTTCCCGGCGTGAGCGGAGCGAGATCATAGATCAACGCCCCCATCACACCGGACACACAGCCCAACAC
>CAZBBZ010000388.1:0-3069 GCA_964489925.1 uncultured Rhodobacterales bacterium | reverse complement strand
CTCTTGGTGCTGATGCGAACAGCAATAGTGAATATTCGCAATCCAAAGCGGCTGGCGAGGCTGCTGTTTTGTCTGAATTTCCTAGTGCAGCCATTTTTCGCCCCTCTATCATTTTCGGCAACGAGGATGCGTTTTTCAATCGGTTTGCGCAGATGGCTCGGACGTCGCCGTTTCTGCCCGTTTTCGGCGCGAAAACTGAATTCCAACCGGTTTATGTGGCGGATGTCGCGGATGCGGCGGAAGTTGCGCTTTTGCAAGGCTCACAAGGTATCTTTGAGCTTGGTGGACCGGAAGTTGCCAGCTTCGAAGAGCTGATGCGCAATATGCTTAAAGTGATCCGACGGAAAAACGTGGTCGTTGGCCTTCCGAATTTTGTTGGTCACCTGATGGGCGGCGCGTTTGGACTTTTGCAGTTTTTGTCAGGTGGACTGATCCCGAACTCATTGGTAACGCGCGACCAAGTACGTACGCTGGCTTACGATAACGTCGTTTCTGGTGATTTCCCCGGCCTTGAAGAACTGGGAATTCAGCCGACGACAATGGATACAGTGCTTGAAAGCTATCTATATGTGTATCGACCTTATGGACAATATACAGCTCTGACAGAAAGCGGTCGTGACCTTCGGCGGTCTTGAATAAGCGCTATTGATTGGCTGCAGAATACGCGGCCAAAGCAACCGCAAAAAGCATCGACATGGCCATAGCAATGTTCACGACACGCTGGGTTTTAGGTGGTAAGTTCATGCGCTGCACGACAATGCCAGCGCCTAACCACAATGAATGAATGAGTATCCAAATAGCATTCACTGCAAAGAATTTGAAACCTAGCTCAAGTGGCAGATTATCCGGCCAAATTGGAAACCCGGCAAAGAATAGCGTGTTAACCGCATATGCCTTGGGGTTGAGCGCTTGAAGTAGCAATGCACCCCTTATTCCGGGGGCTTCATTGGCTTCTATGAATGCGATTTTTGATCCCGCGAAAGCAATTTTGGCCGCCAAATAAAATAGGTAAGCCGTTGATGCGATCGCCAAAGCTGTTCGCACCCAAGGTGCGCCTAAGATGATTGCCGCTAACCCTGTCACAACGACCAAAGCGACCACATTGGTGCCGATAAATAGCCCCAGCATGTAGCGTATGCCGGGCTTTGAGCCAAAGGCCGCGCCGACCCCAGCAAGAGACAATACTCCCGGGCCCGGCGTGATTATTAGGAAAAAGACCGTAGCCGCGAAGATCAGCATTTGCGGCTCATCAAATTCGTTCTTCGGTTTCGGCGTCGAACAAATAGACTTTGGACGGATCGAATTCCACGCCTACTTTGGCCCCGTACTTTAATCCATTGGCGTCCTTAGCCTCAACGATCAAACGCTCTCCAGTTTGCGCGCGCAGATATACATAGGCAACGCCGCCAAGTTCTTCGGTCAATTCTACTTCAAAACTATCCCCTGCAACGATTGCAAGTTCCTGTGGCCTTAGCCCAACTGTCACGTTTTTGCCCGGCGGCGTGTCAACGCCCAATGTAGATGGTTTTAGAAAATTCATAGCGGGCGAGCCAATAAATCCCGCCACAAATTTGTTCTGCGGGTTGTTATACAACTCCATCGGCGCGCCTACTTGTTCTATGCGCCCATCGCGTAGAACAACTATTTTATCGGCCAGGGTCATGGCTTCAACTTGATCGTGCGTGACGTAAATCATGGTTGCGCCAATTTCGTTGTGAAGCCGCGCAATTTCGACGCGCATTTCGACACGTAGTTCGGCATCTAAATTGGAAAGGGGTTCATCGAACAAAAACACTTCGGGGCCGCGCACAATTGCGCGCCCAATGGCCACGCGCTGCCGTTGACCGCCAGAAAGCGCCTTAGGCTTACGATCCAAGTAATCTTCAAGCTTCAAAATGGCGGCAGCACCGTCCACTTTGGTTTTGACTTCATCCTTCGGCACTTTGTTCATGCGCAGGCCAAAACCCATGTTTTCACGCACAGTCATATGCGGATAAAGGGCATAGGTTTGAAACACCATCGCCACCCCCCGCATTGCCGGGTCAACATGGGTCACATCCTTATTTCCAATGGAAATTTGCCCGTCTGTTGTTTCTTCTAGGCCCGCAACCATGCGCAACAAAGTAGACTTTCCGCACCCCGAGGGACCGACAAAAACACAGAACTCGCCATGTTCAATTTCCAGATCGATACCATGAATGACTTGAACATCACCATATTTCTTGATGACGTTTCCTAGTTGAACACCGGACATGCCAATTCACCTTTCTCGATTAGGATTGAACGCGTTCTGGAAAGTTCCAGAATTCCGCAGCTTTGGAAATTTCTTTCGCCGCGGATTTAAGCTTAGCCGCATGAGTTTCAGCGAATTCGGTTACTGATTTTGGGCCTGCCGTACTAGTTACGGAAAGCCCACCAAGTAGCTTTCCTTGACCAGTTAAAATTGGCACAGCGACGCAAATGATACCCAATTCGTGCTCTTGTCGATCAAGTGAAATTCCAGACTGGCGTATGTTGGATAATTCTCGATGCAAACCGTCAACGGATGTAATTGTGTTTTCGGTAAAGCGATGAAACGATTGTTGGGAAATAACCGCTTCTATTGAATCGGGCGTCAAATGCGCGAGCATGGCCTTGCCCACACCGGTACAATAGGCTGGGCCAACCTTGCCAGCCTCTGCAAACATTGGGATCGGCTGGGCCGCATTACGTTTTTCCAGATAAAGCACTTGCCCATTATCAAGCTGGGCGAGATGCACAGTTTCGCCAGTGGCTTGGCTGAGCGTATCAATATGAGGTTCGGCAATTTGTGCGAGTGACGCCCGCGACCAAGCAGCATGCGCCAATTTCAACAGGCGCAAGCCCGGATAATACACCTGAGTATCGCTGCGGTAATCTAACAGACCTTCGTTGGTAAGCGTTTGTAACAACCGATAGACCGTCGCCTTAGGCATATCAGTTAAGGCTAGGATTTCATTAAACCGCGCTGGTCGTCCCAACTCGGCAACCAAATTCAAGAGCCCCAGGGCTTTGCCAACCGTGCCTGGTCTATTTTGCTGATCTAGCGCC
>CAZBBZ010000387.1:0-3083 GCA_964489925.1 uncultured Rhodobacterales bacterium | reverse complement strand
AAAACCCCGGCGCGCGCTTTGGATCGGTTCTAACTTCAAATTTTACGCCGGACTGGGATGTGGAGACGCAAGTCGTTTCTGCTATGCCGTTTATGTCCTACGTTGTGCATGATGCGGCGGCACAAGCCGGGCTTGGCATACTGCCGAACCTGAAACGCTGGACGCGCTTTCTGAGCGATGGCTATGAAAGCTTCCGCGAGACATGGATGGGTGGCAGTTATGCCCATGGCTGGAGTGCCACGCCCACCCGTGACATGGTCGTAAACGTGATCGGATTGCGGCCTGTTGAACCCGGGTTTGCCCGTGCAAAACTTGAGCCCCAGATCGGCGACCTTCAAAGTATTTCTGCCACGCAACCCACCCCAAAAGGGCTTATTCATGTTTCAATTGACCATGGTAAGCTTGCGTTGGAAACGCCCGTGCCCGTTGATGTCACGCTCAGCGATGGCACAGTGCAAAGTCTTGAACCCGGCACGCATCAGCTAACTCTCTAAATATCAAAATCTGCGGCAATCTCTTGAGTGATGGCACAGAACCGCTCACCCAAGGGGCTCAATTTGCGATCTTTGATTACTTGCATCCCAAACACACGATGACCCACGGTTTCTTGCAGCGGTAGGGCAATCAGTGATCCTTCGCGTAATTCTGCGCCGACAATCTGTTCAGATAGCAACGTGATCCCATCGGAATTGCGAACAATATCCTTTATGATTCCAAAAGACGATGCCTGCACAACACGCGTTGGAAAAGCCAAACCGAGCGTTGTGAAAAGGGCTTCAACTTGTTTGCGAAACGCGCCCCCCTCAGAGGGCATCACCCAAGTCACATCTTTAAGAGACTTCAGTGAAATCGACGGCGTATTCGCAAGTGCATGCCCTGCTCGGACAACACCAACGGTGCGAGCATTAAACAGCGGCGCTGCGACGGTATCACTTGGCGGTGGAAATAGGCTGATGTTGCTAATGATCACATCCAGCCGTTTGGCTCGCAACTGATCCAGCAATACTTCATCCACGTTTTCGACCACTTCAATCGACACGCTCGGCAATTGGTCTAACAACCGCGCCACAACGGCAGGAATGATGCTTGCCGTAGCCAAAGGTGTACCGCCAACCGACAAAGGACCAGAGCCCCCGGCTTGGTGCTGTTGAAACTCTGCCAAGGCCTTGGAAAGTTCCGCCTCGATGCTATGCGCGTGGCGGGTGAGGATCTTGCCAGCGGCGTTTAGAACCGCGCCCTGCCGCCCACGATCAACTAGCCGCATTTCCAGCACATCCTCAAGCCGCGCAATTGCTGTGGACAGCGCTGGTTGCGAGATGCCCAGCACGTCAGCCGCCCGCACGAATGACCCAGCCCGGTCGAGCGCGAGCAGGTATTTTAGCTGTTTGGGGTCGATTTCCATATTTTTGATTTATGGAAATGTCACCTGATGCAAAAGCCCTTTATGGCTTACTCACGCGAAAGATGCGTCTATTCCATCGACATTCGCAAAGTTTGCCTCAGCACCTGCCGTTTCGAAATGTGCCAGCTCAGTGGCTTGGCCAAGGGCGGTAAAAACTTCCATCCCGTTACCATTGCCGCCAGTCGCAACGACGCGTGACGCGTCCGACAGCGTCTTCAAAGCGTAAGCAGTCCCTGCGGGAATATTGATGTAGTCACCGGCCGCAACTGCTGACGTATCCCCATCCAGCGTCACCTCCAAACGGCCTGCGACCACGAAGTAAGAGGCATGGGTTTCAGCATGGCTTAACGTTGGAACAACCGCTCCCTTTCCACTTTCGATACTGCGCATGTCGATGGCATTATCGCAAAGATCACGGCTAAGCATTGTTGTCACGATGTGACGCCCCAACCGATAGCGCGCACCATACCCGGCTTGCAGAATGTAGCTGGATTTTTTGCTTGGCAACGCGCGGTCCGTATCATCGCCATTGACCGTATCCGCAAACACCTGTTCCACCGGGTTCACATCGTATTTTCCCATCGCCGGACCCATTTTGGAAAAATCATAAGGATGCCCTGGCTCTGGTAAACCATCCTCCGTCCAAGGGTCCCCCGTCATGTCAAAAAACGCCTCCCAGCCACCGGGAGAAACCACACCAAAAAAGGACGTGCGCGGAGACACACATTGGTAAGAATGTGGATCACCGGGAGGTACATAGGCAAAGTCACCCTCTGTCAGCACCCGTGACGTATCTTTGGCCCAAATGCGCAAACGCCCGCGCAGACATAGCCAAGTGTCATGCTCATGTTTGTGAAAATGCCGTGGGATCGGGCGCGCATCTTCGTTTGAATCCAGCATCACAACGCCATAGGCGCCTGCGGTGTCATCGCCACCGGCCAGCATATGAATAGCCTGTCCTGCGACAAGCAGTTTGCGCGCTTCGCCCGCGCGTCTGATGAATGGTTCTGCGGTCATATTCGTCCTCCCTTATGCCCTGCCGCGTTATGCGAAAGGGATCGCCAATTGTGCTTTTTTGCAAGCCTCTGTTTTTGCTGGGCATACGCCCCATTGATCAACGCGTCCCGGAGGCCAGACCCAGTCAGCGGGGCCGCCGACCACATAGGTGTCATCCACTTGCAAAACCTCTGCCGTGTGCTCGATCACAATGCCAAATGGATCAACAAAGTAGAAAAACACATTGTCGCCGGGCCCATGTCGCCCCGGTCCCCAACCAATGTCAAAACCTGCGTCGCACATTTTGCCACCAGCGCGCATCATGTCATCGTAGTGATTATGCAAGAACGACACGTGGTTGAGCGTGTTCACATCGCTGTCGGCCAAAACAATTGCATGGTGATCATCATTGCAGCGCAGAAACCCCATCATGCCAGAGCGATCCGTCAGCAGCATCCCCATGCCATCGCTGTAAAACGCGATGTCCTTATCGAGATCTGCGCAATTGATGTTCACATGCGCCAAGCGCACGGGGCGATAGTTATCGTTTTCCAAAGGTGCGGGGCGAGCATCGCCTTGCACAATGCTGATCCGTCGTCCGGCGTGATCAAGTACGGTAAACGCTGTGCCGCCACCGTAGCCTTGAACAGGGGCGATATCAGTTTCTAACGTGGCGCCAGCGGTC
>CAZBBZ010000386.1:0-3085 GCA_964489925.1 uncultured Rhodobacterales bacterium | reverse complement strand
CATAGCCGCATGCATAGGACGCGCTATAAGTCGTAAATTCCTGCGAACTTGCTTTCAAGGTAGCTGAGCAATGGCGCTTCCGTCGGAGCGTGATCACACGCACGGGTAATCGTGTCGGCGGGTTCGAACAGGCCACCGTGCCGTTGCAAGTTTTCGCGCAGCCAGTCTGTCGCAGGGGACGTGTCGCCCTTAGCCAAGTGGCTATCTAGGTCAGGCACATCCCGGCGCAGCGCGTCGTGCAGGCAGCCCGCATAGACATTGCCCAGCGTGTAGGTCGGGAAGTAGCCAAACAGCCCTTCGGACCAATGTACATCCTGCAAAACACCGTTGGACGGCTTGTCCACGTCATAGCCGAAGTCAGCGCGGAAAAGGTCGTTCCACGCGGCTTCTAGATCCCCGACCGCAAGATCGCCAGATACCAAGGCTTGTTCCAATTCAAAGCGCAACAGGACGTGCAGATTGTATTGAACCTCGTCTGCTTCGGTTCGGATGAATCCGTTTTCGGCGCGGTTTACGGTCCGGTAGAACTCATCCTCGTTGGCCACACCAAAATCGCCGAATTGGTCGCGCATCTGACCGTAAAGCCAGCCCGTGAAGGCGCGGCTGCGGCCCAGTTGGTTTTCGTAGATGCGGCTTTGGCTTTCGTGCACGCCCATGGATACGCCATTGCCCAAGGGGGTCAAAAGGTACGCCGCATCGATATTCTGTTCGTAGGCGGCGTGGCCGACCTCATGGATGGTCGAGTAAAAGCAGTTGAACGGGTCGGTGGGATTGGTGCGCGTGGTGATGCGCACGTCTTGGCCTGACCCGGATGAAAACGGGTGGACCGCCTTGTCGATGCGCCCAAACTTGAAGTTATACCCAAAGGCTGTGGCAAGTTTTGTCGATATGGCCAGTTGCCCGGCTTCATCAAAGCGGCCTTGCAACGGCTGCGGACCGGTTTTGTCCAAAACCGCGTGACGCAAGGCCACAAGCCGGGGACGCATGGCGGCGAACATTTTGGCCAAGCTCGCCCCTGTTGCGCCAGGTTCATAGCTATTTAGCAGGGCGTCATAGCGCGTGCCGTCACTTGCCAGCGCGTCGGCTTCTTGCTGGCGCAGGGCCACAACGCGTTCCAGCATGGGAAGAAATGAGGCCACATCCTCGTTTGCGCGCGCGTCGGCCCACACGCGATGGGCTTTGGATGTGGTTTGCGCAAGCTCTACCGCAAGATCGGCAGGCACGCGGCTGGTGCGATCAAATTCGCGGGTGATATGGCGCAGGTTCGCGCGCGCAGTATCACTCGTAGGGTCCGCCGCTGCGAGCCAGTCCCCAATGCGCAGATCCGTCTTGCGGGCGTGCAAAATCGCGGCCATCGCGCCGTGTTCTTCGGCCCGTTGATCCACGGCACCTTTGGGCATCATGGTTTCTTGGTCCCAGCCTAGCCTGCCTGCAACCTGACCCAAGGCGCGGGTGGTGCGATCAAAAGCCATAAGGTCAGCATATGCGGTCATGGTGTCATCCGGATGATTGGTGGGTGGGGTTTGGATACTATTGGCGGTGTGTGCGGTGCAACCGTTACATCAAATGCACTTCAAAAACGCTTGGATTTTTTCGGTCCGGTGCAAATCCACATGGGGCACGATCCAGATTTGGGCGGACCAGTCGTCTCTGCGCAACGTAGTCGCTACTGGCATAAAGACCAAAGCGGGGGGTTCGGAACGGCTTTACCACTTAATCCAGCGCCGTTTATTTTTTACGAAAGGCTTTGGCCACAAGCCCAAACTTGGCCATCCGATCATAAAGCGTATTGCGCGGGATGCCCAAGCTTTCAGCGGTCTTGGCAACCTTACCACCTTCGGCCGCCAGCGCATTTTGGATGATCGTTTTTTCGTGGCTTTCCATACGTTCGGACAAGGTGCCGCTTTCGGTTTGGCCCGTGTGACTGTCCAACTCGTCGCGGATCATGCGGTTTTCCAAGACCAAGGCGCGGTGTTCCAGCGCGCGCTTAAGCGTATCGACCAGTTTGGTCGGATCGCAGGGCTTTTCCAGATAGTCATATGCCCCCTGCCGCATGGCGCGCATTGCGGTTGGCACATCTGAGTGGCCTGTCAAAAGCACCACGGGCAGGTCCGTGTCTCTTGATGTGGCAAATTCCAACACGTCAAAGCCGCTGTGATCGGGCATCTTGATGTCCGAGAGGATAACGCCGCGAAAGTTCGACCGGATTGAGCGGCGCGCTTGGGTGAAACTGCTGGTGGGGATAGGATCAAGGTCCGCCAGTTCCAAGGTCTGCACGATCGAGGCGCGCAGGGCCGCGTCATCTTCTATGAGCAACACTTTAGTCAGCATTCTGGGCCTTTGAGGTTGGATCGAGGATCGGAAGTGTAATTTTGAATTCAGCGCCGCGTTGCAGATTTCGGCAACTGGCATTGCCGCCAAAAGTTGTGATGATGCCAAAAGAAAGTGCCAGCCCCATACCAAGCCCATGCGACGCGCCAAGGTTTTTGGTGGTGTAAAACGGTTCGAACACGCGGGCGGGGTCTTTGATGCCAGACCCGGTGTCTTGGACCAGCAAGGCGGCTTGCTCCGCGTCGGTTTGCAACATCACATGCAGAACCTTTTGGTCGCTTAGCTCCATCGCATCAATCGCGTTGGACACGAGGTTCAAGATCACTTGTTCCAAACGCACCCGGCCTGCCGTGACCCAAACCTTATCGGTGGGAATGTCGGTGTTCAGCGTGATCTTTGCGCGGGTCAATTCATCGCGCTGAAGCGCCAAAGCGTCGCGCACCACTTGGGCAAAATCTATCTGTTCGGTTGGTGTAACTTCTTGACGGGCAAAGGCGCGCAGATTGCCGATGATCCGGGTGATGCGGCGCACTTGATTGGAAATCTCGGCGAAGTTTCCAGACGCCACTTGCGGTTTGTTACGCTGGATAAACTGTTGACCGTTTTCGGCAAAGTTCAAAATAGCGCCAAGCGGTTGGTTCAGTTCATGGCTGATGCCCGCGGAAAAGCGACCGAGGGCGGATAGTTTGGTGGCTTCGACCAATTCGTTTTGGGTTTGGCGCAGCTCTAGGGTGCGTTCGTCAACGCGGGCTTC
>CAZBBZ010000385.1:0-3104 GCA_964489925.1 uncultured Rhodobacterales bacterium | reverse complement strand
CGATCGGTGCGGGCGGGCTTTGCCCTTGTTCCCGCACCGGGCGCATCGTCTCTACTTGCTCAAACCGCAAAATTGGGATTCCAAAGACGGAGCCCGCAGCACCATCGCCAGCAAATCTAACTACGGCCGTAAAATTTCCACGGCAACGGTTTGCCGCTCTAAGGAAACGCCGTCCCGCACCAACTCTACAATGCCTGTATGTGTCTCTTCTGACCAACCCTGAGAAGGTGTTCGCCGTCCGCCTGCCCTGAAGAGCTGCGCTTGACCGCGCTCAAGACGAAATACCTCGGAATACACGGATGCGCCGTTTCCATCGAGGATCGTCATTTTTACGTCATCCCCAATTTGCGAGCCGAACATATAAGCCCAAAGCACAAGCGCTGGCCCATCGGCGTCCAGCTGTATTAGGCCAGCATTGCCAGCTTTGACGTCGTCATAGGTCGGTATTTTATCGGCAAACCCTATAGTGATGATGCCGCCAGATGGTGTCGGTAATGGAGTTTCCCAAAAACTTTGACCCGGCTCCGCGCCGCAATCAGGATCGCCGTTGCGCTCAAATGGATCAACGACCACACCGTTTTGACGCAAAGAGAGGTGCAGATGCGGAAATTCTGTCCGCCCCGATAGCCCCACGCGCCCCAGCACGGTTCCCGCCAAGACGACATCCCCCGCTGCAACCGCCACAGAGCCCAAAGCCAAATGGCAATATTGGGTTTCCCAACCGTCCCCGTGATCGATGAGAACTCCGTTTCCGCAGTCTTTCCCGTTCAACTCTGGCGCGCCGTCCTCCCCCATCATGATGTCTGGCATCTCATCGCGGATGCCGCGCACAACCCCGGAAGCGGCCGCAAGCACATCCACGCCATCCGCAAGCGATGCAAGGGAGGGCAGCGCAAAATCTGTGCCGCGATGACCATCGTAAGATAGACCGCTGCACATAAAATCTGCCGCCTCTGGCCCGGGATCACGATCCACAAATTGCTGAATGAAACAGTCTTCGCCCAAGGTACAGTCCAGAGGAAAAGCCAGTTTAGGTTCCGCCGCGAGGGTAGTTGGCAGCGCAGCCAGTAAAAATATCGATCTAAGCAAGGTCATAGCATCAGCACTTAGCCTAGTCAGAGCATTGTCGTAAACTTGCCAATTGCGCGCTTGTCTTCACTGCCCAAAGTGGCATCTCGCGTTGCGTTTTATCCGGTTTAGGTTGAAACAAGTGCAGAGATTTATAGTAACTAGGATCAATTTATGCTTCGCGACACCGCAATTGGGCTTTTTGAAACAGCCGTCGCAGCAGCAGATCCGCGCCGGGCTGTGCGGACCTATTTGCCCGGTAATTTGCCAGAACCGGATCAAGACGGAAAACTTGCGATCATAGCGCTTGGCAAGGCGGCAGGCGCGATGATGCAAGAAACCTTGGACCACTTACCGCCCCGTTTGGCCTTTGAAGGTCTGGTGGTCACCAATGCGGAAAACGCGGCGCATTTGCCCAGCGCGGTTTCACAAGCATGTACGCTGGTTGTGGGCGGGCATCCGGTGCCAGATGAGGGCAGTCTGCAAGCCGGGGACGCCATTTTGAAGCTGGCGCGCGGGCTTGGTGAAAAAGATCGCTTGTTGGCGCTGATTTCGGGCGGTGGGTCCGCTTTGGCGATTGCGCCGATAGAGGGTCTTGATCTGGCCGACAAACGTGCTGTCAATCAGGTGCTTTTGGGCGCGGGGCTGGACATCAACGCTATGAACGAAGTGCGCCAAGCTTTGAGCGCGCTAAAAGGTGGCGGCTTGGCGCGGGCGGCTTATCCGGCGAAAGCCTCGGCCTTGATTTTGTCGGATGTGGTGGGCGATGATTTGGCGGCTGTGGCCAGTGGACCGACGGTTGCCCCGATTGGCAACCGCGCCTCTGCTCTGAAAATTCTGCGCGATGCAGGCGTGCTTGAAGACTGCCCGCCTGCGGTCGTGGCCGCGTTGCGTGCGGGCGAACAGTCGCAAAAGGTGCCCAGTTGTGAAAACACCTTGATCGGGTCGAACGCGCAATCCGTGCGAAGTGCCGCGAGCGCGCTTGACGGGATAGATCGGATCGACTTGCCGATTGTGGGTGATGTGGCGGATGCGGCCCAAGCGCTGGTGGATCACGCCACGCGCGACTTCGTGGCCGGGGGCGAGACGACGGTCATTCTGAAAGGCACAGGCAAAGGCGGGCGCAATCAAGAGCTGGCCTTGCGCTTTGCGATGTTGGCAGGTGATCAAATTGACGGCGAGTGGGTGTTTTTGTCCGGCGGCACAGATGGGCGCGATGGTCCTACCGATGCGGCAGGCGGGATCGTTGATGCCAACACGGTTGCCCTAATTGACATGGCGGGCATGGACCTGGACGCGCTCTTGGACAACAACGATGCCTATCGCGCGTTGGATGCGGCCGGTGCTTTGTTGAAGGTGCCGCCGACGGGGACAAATGTTGCGGATATTCATATTTTCCTGCGAAAGGATTAGCAGCCATGAGCAAAACAGTTTTAATCACCGGCGCGTCGCGGGGGATTGGCGCGGAAATGGCCAAGCGATACGCCGCTATGGGCGCAACCGTGATCGGCACTTATCGAAGCGATGCACCAGACATCCCCGGCGTCATTTGGGCGAAAGCTGATGTGACTGACCGGAGCGATTTGGCGGCACTGCGCGCGCATATTCCGGGCGGAAAGCTGGACTTGCTGGTGGCAAATGCGGGGGTTTATTTGGACCGCGTCGATGAGCTGGCCACGGGTTATGAGCCTGCGCAGTGGCACGCGACAATGGCGGCCAATGTGATGGCGCCGGTTTTAAGTGTGCAAGCGCTTTTACCCGAACTAGAGGCGGCGCAACCTTCGGCGGTGGCGTTTCTGTCATCGATCATGGGCTCAAGCGAAAGCGTGAAGGGCAACTCGCTGATTTATCGCGCATCCAAAGCCGCTTGCGCCAATGCCGCGCGCAATTTGTCCGTTGAACTGGCGCCCAAGGGCATTTCGGTGGCGGCCTATCATCCGGGATGGGTGCGCACGGAAATGGGGGGCAGTGCCGCCGATATAGACGTTGAAACCTCGGCGGCGGGGTTGATCCAGTGCTTTGACGCATTGGACGAA
>CAZBBZ010000384.1:0-3107 GCA_964489925.1 uncultured Rhodobacterales bacterium | reverse complement strand
TGTTACCAGGGACGCGGTGGGCTCTTACTCCACCGTTTCACCCTTACCCAAGTTGAACGCGAGCGTTCGACGCTGGGCGGTTTGTTTTCTGTGGCGCTTTCCCTCGGATTGCTCCGGCCGGGGGTTACCCGGCGCTGTGTCTTTGTGAAGTCCGGACTTTCCTCTTTGGCAAACCAAAGCGGCCGTCCAGCCATCCGCATGGTGGTGGTCTAATCAGCCTATGCGCGCGTGTCTAGTAGTGCTTGGGCCAGTCCCATATCGTGCGGCTCGAGCGGGCCAGTTGCGTCGGCGCGCCAGCGCAGGCGAAACGCATTTAAGCGATGCTCTGGATCAAGTGAGGGGTCATAGCCGATTGTGGTAAGCATCTGGGTGAACCTATCCGCATCCGGGATTTGAGGCTCATACAGGGGCAGAGCGCGCGCCAGCCCTACCCGCCCAAGCCGCGCCCAATCAAATTTTGGACCCGGATCAGCTTTGCGATCTGCGGCAATATCAGAATGACCCAGCACATTGGCAGGCGAAATATCATGGCGCGTCATCAACTGGCCCAACAGCCCTTCAAGGGCTGTCATCTGCGCATGGGCAAAGGGCGGGAAGTTTAGCAATGAGCCGGGGTAATCCAGTTCGATCCCGATCGAGTGGGAATTGATGTCGGTTTCACCCTGCCAATAGGACCGCCCAGCGTGCCACGCGCGTTTCGTGTCATCGACAAGTTGTATCACCGTGCCGTCATGGTCGATCACATAATGGGCCGAAACCTCAAACGCCGGGTCGCACAGCCGCTGAAGCGCGGCCGCACAGCTTTCCATTGCCGTATAGTGGATCACAATCAGATCAGGCGTCCCACACCCTTTGCGCGGGCCGAAATTGGGGCTCGGAACTTGGTTTGGCTTGGGTGCGTATGACAGGGGCTTATCCTCCAACAATTTGGTGTGAAATCTATGCCATTCTCGCACCAGTGGCGAGCAAAGATGCCGCGCGCAGCATAAGCGATGCATTTGACTAAAACGCGCCACAATCCCCGCTATTTTAAGCGGCGTCGACCAAAGCCCCTTGATCGGTCGACGCGTAATAATAATAACGAATGGACCCCGACATTATGGCTGTAGCTTCCAACCAAACCACCGAAGGCGACGATATCCTTGACCTTGACCGCCGCCCGCAATCTTTGATTGCCGCATCTGGCGATGACGTGATCCGCGCAATCCAAAAGGGCGTTTACGATAGCTTTTCTTTGCATGGCGGTGCAGGCGTGGACACGTTTTACCATGCTGGTACGCTGAAACTGGACGGATTTGTTCAGTTTAACAACATGGAAGTCCTCGATGTAGGTCGTGTGAAGGTCATGAAAAACGCGACGATTGATCTGTCAGACTTTGACACAAGCACGGCTGAGCGCATTTCTGGGTCAAGCGGCAATGAGACAATCATTGGCACCAAAGGTGCCGATTGGATCTTGGCAGGCAAAGGCGATGATGTGGTTCATGCCAGCAAAGGTGATGTGGTGTCGATGGGACAAGGCAATGACACGCTGGTTTATGTGGATGACGGCACGGCTGTGTTGGATGTGAACGCAAAAGGCAACGGCACGATTACCTATGGCGATGGCTCGGTGATTACGTTTCGCAAGGTTGAAAATTTTCAGGTGATCGACGGCAATGTGGAATATGTGATCGATTTTGATACGTACTATTCTTATGGCGATGGCAGCGCGACAGGGGAAAAAGACTTTATTTCTGTGACCACGGAAAGCACCTACAGCTTTTTCCAATCGCAGTTCATTCAGGGCGAATATGACGCAAGTGCGGATGGCGATAGCGAGGCATATATCACCTATGGCGGCACGGCGGGGTTTGCGCGCGCTGAAGGTGAAGAATTTAAGTTCAAATCCGTATCCTTGGCCAATGGCACAAGTGAAAGCTCAGAGGTGAACAGCCCTGATAGTTTGGCCCATGTGGTTCAGGTGCGCGGGTATAACGACGGTGACGTGATCTTTAGCCGCGATATTGCTTTGACGTTTGAACATGTGGTGCATGAATTTGATTGGGCGGGTATTGATATGCTCGTATTTGATCCGATTGGCGGAAATATCACGGCTGGTGAAGTGGTCGATAACGGCATGTTTTCAATTGACGATGTGACGCTGATCGCCTGATATTTTTGTTCGGCTGACTATTAAGGGGCGCGCCAAAAGGTCGGTGCGCCCTTTTTGGTTTAAGGGGCACCAAAGTGCGCCAATAGCGGCTTTCAGGCAGAGCGATAAGCCAGACCGGGGGATGGCGATCCTACGTGAGTGTCTTTCACTTTATGGCAGCCAATGCCTCAAAACCAAACTGCAAAGCACCAAGCCTCAACCAAATCGCCAGCCCCTGAGACGGTCTGGCGTTGCCCGGCGGCTTCGCCGTGATTCCGGGCTAGATACGTTTCACTAAGGAACACTCTAACCCATCAATTCGGGCTTCAACCTAACCCCCTAACGCCGCCCCTCAAAGAACGCCGTCAGCAGTGCCACGCAGTCTGTTTCAGCGATCCCGCCGTAGACTTCGGGCTTGTGATGAGTTTGGGGGTGAGTGAACACTTTTGCGCCCTGCTCTACCCCGCCGGATTTTGGATCACTCGCCCCGTAATAAACCCGCGCAAGTCGGGCATTGGCAATCGCACCTGCGCATTGGGCGCAAGGTTCTAGCGTCACGTAGAGATCAAGCCCCGTCAGACGCTCTTGCCCAAGGGCGCGGCTTGCCGTCCGGATCACGTTGATTTCTGCATGGGCTGTCGGGTCAGGCAATTCGCGCGTGCGATTGCCGTCTTGGGCGATGATCTGGTCTGTCTTAGGGTCCACGATGCAAGCGCCCACAGGGATTTCGCCGCGCGCGGCCGCTGCGCGGGCCTGCGCTATTGCGATCTCCATGAAGGAGGTAAAGCTGGTAGGGGTTTCGCTGCTCATACTTGCCGTATAAGGGGGCGCATGGCTGATGACAAAGAACGAATTGCAAAGGTGATCGCGCGCGCGGGGCTTGCGTCCCGGCGCGAGGCTGAAGCGATGATTTTAGCGGGGCGGGTTGTGCTGAATGGCACCAAACTCGACACGCCTGCGATGACCGTGGGTG
>CAZBBZ010000383.1:2295-3135 GCA_964489925.1 uncultured Rhodobacterales bacterium | reverse complement strand
CGTTGGCACCTCTACAGCCTCAAACGCGGGGGGCGCATTGGGATTGGCGTTGGCAGGGGCCAGTTGTTCGCCATCACAGTCAGCGCGAAAGCCGGGCACCTTTTGCCATTCCATCCCGCTTGGCTTGACCACGACCCACCAGCGGCACCCTTGGGTGTCTACAAGCTCTTGGCTGGGATCGCTGGGAGCAGGAGCACCGGGCGGGCCCGAAGTGTTGGTTTCAAGCGGGGCTTGGTTGGCTGCGTTACAAGCGGCAAGGGCCGCTGCCATCGCACAAATTAGTGCCTGTTGTTTCATGTTTCCCCCTGTTTATGCGGGTCGTTTTTTAGGTTCAGACCGCGTTTTTGTTTACGGCGTAATTAGCGGCGCTCAAAGGCGTAGGCTTCCGAATAGCCAAGCTTTGTGGACACTTCAAGCGCATCCTCTAGCGCGCTTTTGATGGTAAACGGCCCTAAAACGAGGCTGCTGGCCCGGTCTTGGGGGGGTGTTTTATCACGCCCAAACACCGGATAGCCGAGGGCCGCAAAATAACCTTGGGCAAGTTCGATTTTATCGGGGTCAAACTGTGCGACATGCACGAAAGTTTTCGCGATGTTCACAGGCGCTAGGATTTCGGTGCGCATCCCGGTTTCCGGGTCTAAAATCACGCGCGGCGTTGGATCAAGGGCGGTCGAGGGCTGTGTGTTGACCGCTTCGCCTGGACGGTTCGGATCGCAGATCGGTTTGCGCGCGGTGTCGACTTGGGGCAGCCATTCGTCTTGGCCTGTGCGAATAAAAATACAGCCCTTGGTGTCGACCCAGAACTCGCCTTCATAATCGGCGGGGGGCAAATTGGCGGGC
>CAZBBZ010000383.1:0-2285 GCA_964489925.1 uncultured Rhodobacterales bacterium | reverse complement strand
CGCTTTGAACGCGGTTTTGCGCGGGGCGATCAGATCAAACAGCGTATATTTCGACATATTGCCGTTGCAGCCAGCCAAAAGCGAAAGTGCTAGCAAGGCGCCAATGGCGCGGAAGCGCTGTTTATTTCGTGCCATACATGCGGTCCCCTGCATCACCCAAGCCGGGCAAAATGTATCCAAGCTCATTAAGCCGTTCATCCAGCGACGCGGTGACGATTTGCACGTCTGGATGCGCCTCTTGCATGGTTGCGATCCCTTCGGGTGAGGCCAGCAAACACAAAAAGCTGATGTCGCGCGCCCCGGCTTCCTTTAGCAAATCAATCGCTTTGACCGACGAATTTCCCGTAGCCAACATCGGGTCCAAGGCGATGACTTTGCGTTGGTTCACATCGCCCGGCACTTTGAAATAATACTGCACCGGTTTCAGGGTGTCGTGGTCGCGGTAAAGCCCCACAAACCCGACCCGTGCGCTGGGGACCAGTTCGAGAACACCGTCCAAAAGACCGTTGCCCGCGCGCAAAATTGAAATCAGCGCCAGTTTTTTGCCCTTCAAAACCGGGGCGTCCATTTCCACCAGCGGGGTTTTGATCGGTCGGGTGGTCATGGCAAGGTCGCGGGTCACTTCATAGGCCAGAAGCAGCGAGATTTCTCGCAACAGCTGGCGAAATACCGCTGTTGGGGTGGCTTCATCGCGCATCAAGCTGAGCTTGTGCTGAACCAGAGGGTGATCAACGACGACAAGGTTCTTCATGGTTTTTGCTCCTGACGGCCCGTTGACTTGGTAGCTGGCTTTTTATGGGGGGACAACCGCGAGTGGGCAACAGGGGCGCTTAGGGCAAAAAACTTTGGCCCGGTCCTTGGGTTGCGAGACCTAGGTGCGCGGCAACGCTGGCCGCTACATCGGCAAAGCCGCACAGACCAATTTCGCCTGTGGGCGTGTCAGGTGCGCCGGGGGGACCGCCGAGCAGAACGGGAACGCGCTCGCGGGTGTGATCCGTGCCGCGCCATGTTGGGTCATTGCCGTGATCGGCCGTGAAAATGGCAATATCACCGGGCTGCAAGCAGCCAAGAATTTCTGGCAGGCGGCGATCAAAGGCCTCTAGGTTGCGGGCATATCCGGCCACATCGCGGGGGTGGCCGTAAAGCGTGTCGAAATCCACGAGATTGGCAAAGACCAGATCACCGCTTTTTGCAGTTTTAGCAGCTTTCAAAATCAGATCGATATTGTCGTTGTCACTGGCACCCTTGGCGCTGGTGGAAATGCCAGAATAGGCAAAAATATCGCCGATCTTGCCGATGCCGTGGGTTTGCCCGCCTGCGGCTTCGACCCAATTGCACAGGGTCGGCGTGGGGGGCGTGATCGCATAGTCGCGCCGATTTGCCGTGCGCTCAAAGCCCGTTTCCGGATCGCCAATGAAGGGGCGCGCGATGACGCGACCAACCCGCATGGGGTGCATGATCTCGGCGCAAATTTCGCAGAACTCGTAAAGGCGCTCTAGACCGAAGCGGTCCTCATGAGCAGCGATCTGAAAGACGCTATCGACCGAAGTATAGCAAATCGGCAGACCCGTTTCGTAGGCCTGCGCGCCCAAGCGATCAATAATGGCGATGCCCGGCGCGTGACAATTGCCCAAAATACCGCTGAGCCGAGCTTTTTGGGTGATTTGGGCAATCAGATCATCCGGGAAAGCTGGGTTTTGGTTCTTGAAATAGTGCCACGCAAAAGGAACGGGCAGCCCTGCGAGTTCCCAATGGCCCGATGGTGTGTCTTTCCCGATAGAGCGTTCAGTGGCGGCCCCCCAAAGCCCCGTTGGGTTGGCCGCAAGGCCGGGGGTTTTGATGCCCGTTGAAAGCCGGATCGCGGCCCCAAGTCCCAATTGATCGAGATGAGGCACAGCAAGGGGGCCTTGCCGCCCCGTATCTGCGCGGCCTGTGGCGCAAGCCTCTATGATATGGCCAAGGGTGTTGGCACCTTCATCGCCAAAATCGCTCGCATCAGGCGCGCCGCCACAACCGACGCTATCAAGCACGATGATAAAGGCGCGGCTCATGGGCGCACCTCTGCTAGGATCACGTCGTTTTCGGCTTCGGGACGTGTAGCGATGGTGAAAGCGGCGCGGACGGATTTGCTGATCTCGGCGGCCTCTTCGGGGCTGCGCGCATGGATGCGGGCAAGGGGGGTTTCAGCGTCAACCATCAGTCCTCGCCCGGCGATCCAGTCGAGGCCAACCGCGTAGTCCAGCTTGTCATCCGGGTGCTGCCGCCCGCCGCCCAAAGCGACCACC
>CAZBBZ010000382.1:0-3150 GCA_964489925.1 uncultured Rhodobacterales bacterium | reverse complement strand
TTTTACTCTGCCATAGGTTTTGGCGCAAGATATCCAAACGACTTGGAAATCATTTCGTTCATATGTGCCTGACAGCGGTTAAACAATTCTTTCTGTTCGTTGCGAAGGGTGACGTTACTGGTTAGGCTCTCGCGATCATCGAGCGAGTCGTAATTCCCCAAGGAGGTCTAAAATGGCCGGAAGCGTTAATAAGGTAATCATCTTAGGAAATTTGGGTCGTGACCCAGAAGTCAGGTCTTTTCAAAACGGTGGCAAGGTTTGCAACTTGACCATTGCGACGTCTGAAAACTGGCGTGACAAACAATCAGGCGAAAAGCGCGAGAAAACCGAATGGCACCGCGTTGCTATTTTTTCCGAAGGTTTGGTGCGCGTGGCAGAACAATATTTGCGCAAAGGGTCGAAGGTTTACATCGAAGGCCAACTCGAAACCCGCAAATGGCAAGATCAATCCGGCGCGGATCGCTATTCGACCGAGGTTGTTTTGCGCGGCTATAATTCGAACCTGACCATGCTAGATGGTCGCGGCGAAGGCGGCGGTGCCCCAATGGGCGGTGGCGATAGCTACGGTGGCGGTGACAGCTATGGCGGCGGCAACAATGCCCCAGCCCCAGCACCAGCTGGTGGAATGGACGACGAAATCCCGTTCTAATCCGAATGAAGACAGCTAGATAAGCTATTGATCTAAAACAGCTCCATCGAATTTCCGGTGGGGCGTTTTTCAATAACAATCTGTCGGTTCTCTTCCGGTTCATAATAGTCAGCGGCGATCTGATCGTCGCCGGCTTCGCTTACAATAAACTGTACATCCCGGTCCGTATTCAGCCGCTCAAAATAGATGTATCCGCGCATGGTATTGTGCAATTCGATCTGAAACAGCGACGCAATTGCGTTAAATAGCATCGGGTCTTTTTCTATCACCTCGCTCGGCAAACGGTTCAATGCCAAGGCAAAGGTCGCCGTTTTTGCAGCCGTTAAAGCCGCGCAGACACGCATTGGGGGGATACGGTTATAAATAAGGAACAATGTCCGTTCATCCAGCGAACAATGGTACTGATCCAAAAATTCCGTTTGCGCCAAGTTTATCATATGGCGGTCATTTATAAGCCGGAACTTGGCAATCTCGCGGGCGTCTAGTCGCGCGGCAAGAGCGGAACGGGTTTCGAGCATACGCGTGACCGTGCGCGACCAATCTTGCAGGTGGTCCATAAAAAATTCAGAAACCGTGACAAAGCCAGCCTGGTCAATCTCATCCACAAAATAGGCTGATTTAATGACACTTGGGGATGACTCAATGGCGATTTTTTCCGCCCATTCCCGATAAAAACTGCCAAATGACATAACCCTGAACCCTTTCGCACACCGATAGGCTTTCTATAGGCCAGTATTTCCTACGAATTTCTTGTCTTTGAGCGATCTGTGATTGCGATTTGGCTCGAAGTTGAGCTAAACTTGCTCCATATGTAGCGTCATATAACAACAATAAGAGCACATCGTGACGGATACCCCAGAGCCACCCGACGTAACCGAAAAAGACGAACCCAAACGTATGGAGTTCGACGGGCCACAAATCGCCATCGAAGAAGAGATGAAAGCCTCTTACCTCGATTACGCGATGAGTGTAATCGTAAGCCGTGCGATCCCGGATCTGCGCGACGGGCTGAAGCCGGTTCACCGCCGTATTCTTTATGCGATGCACGAAAGCGGGAATACGGCTGATAAATCCTATCGCAAGTCAGCGCGCCCCGTGGGTGATGTCATGGGGAAATACCACCCGCACGGCGATAGCGCGATTTATGACGCGCTTGTGCGTATGGCGCAGGACTTTTCTATGTCTCTGCCGCTTTTGGATGGGCAAGGTAACTTTGGCTCGATGGACGGGGATAACCCGGCCGCGATGCGTTACACCGAAGTGCGCATGGATAAGCCTGCCGACAGCTTGCTGGCGGATATCGAAAAAGAAACCGTTGATTTCCAAGACAACTACGACGGCAAGGACCGCGAACCAACCGTCCTGCCCGCTCGTTTTCCAAACATGCTGGTCAATGGTGCTGGCGGTATCGCTGTGGGGATGGCGACGAATATTCCGCCCCATAATCTGGGTGAAGTGATTGATGCCACGCTTGCACTGATCGATGATCCGGACTTGGAAGTCTATGATCTGATGCAGTTCATCCCTGCCCCGGACTTTCCAACTGGTGCGCTGATTTTGGGTCAATCAGGGGCGAAAAAGGCTTATGTCACAGGCCGTGGCTCGGTCATTATCCGCTCGAAAACTCGTGTTGAGGAAATCCGCAAAGACCGCTTTGCCATTGTCGTGGATGAAATCCCTTATCAGGTGAACAAAGCCTCGATGATCGAAAAGATCGCCGAAGCTGCGCGCGACAAAAAGATCGAAGGCATTGCTCACGTACAAGACGAGTCTGATCGTGTTGGCGTGCGCGTGGTGGTCGAACTAAAACGTGATGCCACCCCCGAAGTTGTCCTGAACCAGTTGTTCCGTTTTACGCCGATGCAAACCAGCTTTGGCTGTAACATGCTTGCGCTAAATGGTGGGCGTCCTGAACAGCTTGATCTAAAGAAATTTCTTAGCGCTTTCATAGCCTTTCGTGAAGAAGTTGTTGCCCGTCGCACCGCGTTTGAACTGCGCAAATCGCGCGAACGCAGTCATCTGCTGTGTGGGTTGGCCGTTGCTGTTTCTAACGTCGATGAAATCGTTGCTACCATCCGTGGTTCAGCTGATCCGGCAGAGGCGCGTGAAAAGCTGATGACGCGCCGTTGGCCTGCTCAGGATATCGCCGAATACATCTCGTTGATTGATGATCCGACCCATAAGATCAACGAAGATGGCACCTATAATCTGTCCGAACGCCAAGCGCGGGCAATTTTGGAACTGCGTTTGCAACGTCTGACCGCAATGGGGGTGAAGGAAGTCACCGACGAGTTGCAAGAACTCGCAGGCAAGATCGTTGAATACCTAGACATCCTGCGCTCACGCGATCGGATCATGAGCATCATCGCCGATGAGCTGCGCGAAGTGCGCGACAATTACGCCGTGCCGCGTCGGTCTAAGATCGTTGAATTCGAAGGCGATATGGACGATGAGGACCTGATCGAGCGCGAAGATATGGTCGTCACGATTACCCATGGCGG
>CAZBBZ010000381.1:0-3191 GCA_964489925.1 uncultured Rhodobacterales bacterium | reverse complement strand
TCCGTCGCCCCTTCCAGCGCGAACTTCGTGGCATTGTAAGCCCCGCGATAACGCAGCGCGCAAAACCCAAGCACGGATGAATTCATAATAATCCGACCAACCCCGTTTTTGCGCATGGTTGGTAAAATCCGGTTGGTCAAATCAAGCGTGCCAAACACATTGGTTTCAAAAATCTCGCGAAACGCTTGGCGCGGCAAATCTTCCACCGCGCCCGGTGCGGCGTAAGCCCCATTGTTAAACAATGCGAACAACTTGCCATCCGTCAAAGACAACGCATGTTCCGCCCCTTCTTTGACAGAAAACTCATCCGCAAGGTCCAGCGTGAATGACGTTAATCCCGCTTCTTGCAGCACTTCAACGTCCGCTTGCGCGCGTGCCGTGGCCAACACCTTATACCCGCGCTCTTTCAAGGTAAGGGCAGCGTTCAAACCAATCCCGCTGGAACACCCGGTGATAAGTATGGATTTCTGTGTTTCTGACATCTCGGATCACTTCCTGACTGGCACCTGTTAAGTTCATCCGTTACTGTGCAGGGCAGGTCAAGCGAGCAACACAAAAATAGGGCCACAGAAAACATATGTCTGACGAAACAGACGTTAACGACGGCCTCGGTGAACCGGGCATCGTTGGGGAAACTTTGCAACGGGCGCTGGGCGACCGTTATCTTACTTATGCACTATCGACGATTATGCACCGCGCGCTGCCGGATGCTCGCGATGGGCTAAAGCCTGTGCATCGGCGTATCCTGTATACCATGCGCGAGTTGCGGTTAGAGCCGAACTCAGCCTTTCGCAAATGCGCCAAGATCGTGGGCGACACGATGGGCAACTATCACCCCCACGGGGATGGCGCGATTTACGACGCGCTGGTGCGCTTGGCCCAAGAATTTTCTGTCCGCTACCCGCTGATCGACGGGCAGGGGAACTTCGGTAATATCGATGGCGATAACGCCGCTGCCTATCGTTATACCGAGGCGCGCATGGCGCTGGCGGGCGCCGAATTGATGGACGGTCTGACCGAAAACGCGGTCGATTTTCGCGACAACTTTGACGGCTCGCGCCAAGAACCCGCGCTTTTGCCTGCGTCTTATCCCAACTTGCTGGCCAATGGCTCCTCCGGGATCGCGGTGGGCATGGCGACCAATATTCCGCCCCATAACATGGGCGAGTTGATCGATGCTTGTTTGCATTTAATCAAAGCGCCAAATGCGCGCTTTGAAACCCTGCTGGAGCACATCCAAGGTCCAGATTTCCCCACTGGCGGCATTCTGGTGGAACCGCCCGAAAACATCCTAGAAGCCTACCGAACCGGGCGCGGGGCGTTCAGGTTGCGCGCGCGCTGGCATGTGGAAGAATTGGGCCGAGGTCAGTGGCAGATCATCGTCACGGAAATGCCCTATCAGGTGCAAAAGTCCAAGCTCGTCGAAAAGATCGCCGAAAACATCCTGAACAAGAAAATCCCAGTTCTTGCGGATGTGCGCGACGAAAGTGCCGAAGATATCCGTTTGGTGTTGGAACCCAAAACGCGGTCGGTTGATCCGCAAGTTTTGATGGAAACTCTGTTCCGTCTGACCGATCTGGAAACGCGCTTTTCGCTGAATATGAACGTGCTGATCGACGGGGTGACGCCGAAAGTTTGTGACCTGCGCGAATTGTTGCGCGCGTTCTTGGATCACCGCCGCGACGTTCTCACACGGCGCTCGACCCACCGCCTTGGCAAAATTGATCACCGCCTAGAGGTGTTGGGAGGTTACATCGTCGCCTTCCTCAACCTTGATCGCGTGATTGAAATTATCCGCTCCGAGGACGACCCCAAGGCTGTGATGATCGCAGAGTTCACGTTGACGGACGTGCAGGCCGAAGCGATTTTGAACATGCGCCTGCGCAATTTGCGCAAACTCGAAGAAATGGAGCTGCGCAACGAACGCGACGCGCTGCAGTTGGAACGCCAAGGGCTTGAAGAACTGCTGGGCAGCGAAGACTTGCAATGGAAATCTATTGCGGACGAACTGCGCGACGTGCGCAAGAAGTTTGGCAAAGATGCCGAAGGTGGTGCGCGGCGCACCGATATCGAAGCGGCACCGGACATCGAAGAAGTGCCGCTTGAAGCCATGATCGAAAAAGAGCCGATCACCATTGTCTGTTCTGCCATGGGCTGGATCAGGGCAATGAAGGGCCATATCGACCTGAACTCCGAACTGAAATTCAAAGACGGCGACGGCCCGCGCTTTATCATGCACGGGGAAACCACGGATAAAATCCTCGCCTTTGGCACCAATGGGCGGTTTTACACGATCGGCTGCAACAGCTTGCCCGGTGGACGGGGCATGGGGGAACCTGTGCGCCTGATGGTGGATTTGCCCAATGAAGTAGAAATTGTCACCTTGCTCAAACACGCGCCGGGGCGGAAGCTGCTGGTTGCCTCAAGTGCTGGTGATGGCTTTATTGTGCCTGAAGCGGACGTTGTGGCGCAAACCCGCTCTGGCAAGCAGGTGCTGAACGTGCGCGGTGATACAGTCGCGAAAGTCTGTTCCGAGGTCATGGGCGATCACATCGCCTGTGTCGGTGAAAACCGCAAAGTGGTGATTTTCCCCACTGCCGAACTGCCCGAAATGGGCCGGGGCAAAGGCGTTCGTTTGCAAAAATACAAAGACGGCGGCCTAAGCGATGCGCGGACCTTCGCGCTTGCGGATGGTCTGACATGGAAAGACCCGGCCGGGCGCACACGCACGGAAACAGAGCTTGCTGATTGGATTGCTAAACGGGCAAGTGCCGGGCGCATGGCACCGCGCGGTTTTCCAAGGGACAATAAATTTTCATCATAGTTGCATCTCGGGTCGTAGCCGCGCCATAATCAGATTTTAGTTAAAACCAAATAAAATAGAGGACACTAAATAATGGCATTAGAAACGACCCCTGATAACAACATGGCTGTGGGATATGCTGGCAGCAATAGTGCGCTGTTTAAGCTTATTCTAAAAACTGGATTTTTGACCGTTATCACCCTTGGTATCTATCGGTTCTGGGCCAAGACGCGGGTGCGGCGCTATTACTGGTCCGCCGTTCAACCCGGTGGCCACGGGTTTGAATATCTTGGCACGGGCATGGAAAAATTCATCGGCTTTTTGATCGCCGTGGTGTTTTTAGCGCTCTATTTGGGTCTGTTCCAACTGCTGCTGACCTTCGCCAGCA
>CAZBBZ010000380.1:0-3204 GCA_964489925.1 uncultured Rhodobacterales bacterium | reverse complement strand
GGTCCATTATTGTATCATTTGATTAAGCACTATCAAATCGATGAATTTGTGAATCCCAGAGAGAAATAGCACTTTATTACATACAATTCAGATGGTTATGCCGGTTTTTAGAGATCAGCTCGGCCTTTGCATCATCCTCACTTGACGGCACAGCGCACCAATGTGTTCGCTCTATCCTCGCAATTCATAGAGCTAGGGAGGACGCTGAAATGAATGATGCCGACAAAATCGTGAAGCTACCTGAAGAGCCTTACGAAGCCACCATTCAAAAGTACGCCCGTGAGGGGTTTCACATCCCTGGCGATGATGCGTCCAACCCTTGGGTTCCGTTCGGCGACGCCGCTGCGATCAAGCATTTTACTTTTGATGTGCGCACTAACACCGTGTCCAATATTCTCTGGGTGAAAGGCGGTGGCAAGATCGGCACGCATAAGCATCGCGGCGTTGTATCGGCCGTAACGCTCGAAGGATCTTGGGGCTATTACGAATACGATTGGACCGCCAAGCCCGGCGATTTCGTTTACGAATTACCCGGCTCAGCCCATACGCTTTATTCCGATGATCCTAAGGGCATGAAAGCTCTGTTCTCGATCAATGGCCCGATTGAGTTTTACGACGAAGACGGACAGTTCGATTTCACAGCGGACGTGTTCTGGTTCATCGACCACTACATCAACTACTGCAAAGAACAGGGCATTACGCCGAACCCTGACATGTTTATCTAGGGTCTGGGGCACGAAAGAATGCAGTCTTTGGAAGAAATGTTTGCCGTCGCTGGCAAGTCCGTCATCGTCACTGGGGGGGCATCTGGCCTTGGGCGAGCCTATGCGGAAATCATGGCCGAATATGGGGCGCGGGTTTGCATCTTGGACATGGATTCCGATCCTTTGTCCACGACCGTTGCCGAGATTGCCGGCGAGACTTGGGGCCAGGTCACTGATGTTAGCGACCGTGCGGGATTGGCGGTGGCATTCGATTTGGTTGCTGAAAAACACGGTCAAATCGATGTGGTATTTGCCAATGCGGGTGTCGATTCAGGTCCTGGTTTTTCTCACTCCTGAAGGCGAACGAGACCCGGATGGTCAGATTGATGCAATGCCGGAAAGTCAGTGGGACAGGGTTATTGCGGTCAACCTAACCGGGGTTTTTATGACCATCCGCAAACCGCGATGCTTTGAAGACGACGGACATGACTACGTTGATCGGGCCGGTTAACTTTGCAACAGGGCCACACGCGAACGTTTCGTCAACGCCGATCTTTGGCGGTCAATGGGTCAAGGGCGGCGATTGGGAATTTGATCTGAAGATCATTGATAACTCAGTCAGCCCTTTATTTGAACCTGAAGCAAAGATGAAGGCCCTTAACTGGTCTTAAGAGGGACTGAATTCCGGTGATGACTGACGTAGCAAAACCCGCGATTCTACAAGCGCGGGGCCTTGGTATAGCTTTTGGCGCGCTTCGGGTCCTGAATGATCTGGATTTCGATGTGCAGCCGGGCGAAGTCCTTGGCATTCTTGGTCCCAACGGCGCTGGCAAAACGACATTGTTCAATCTGATAAGTGGCGATTTGCAGCGCTATGATGGCAAGCTACGGTTCAATGGGGCGGCCCTGGATGGCCCTCCCTTCAAAAGATGTGCGGCCGGGATTGGCCGCACATACCAAATTCCGCAACCCTACGCGAAGATGACGACCTTCGAAAATCTATTAGTGTCCGCCACATTTGGTGGCGGGAAAACTGAGGCGGATAGCTATGATTTATGCGCCGACATCCTTCGCGACTGTGGATTGGAGAAACGTGCTAATACCTTGGCGGGAAGTCTCGCCTTGCTGGACCGCAAGCGCCTTGAGCTAGCGCGGGCCTTAGCGATTGAGCCAAAAATGCTTTTGCTCGACGAAATCGCCGGTGGGCTCACCGAAGATGAAGGCCAAGAATTGGTCCAACTGATCCGCCGCATCCGCGATCAAGGTGTCACCATCGTCTGGATCGAGCATGTCTTGCACGCGCTAATGGCTGTTGCCGATCGTTTGATGGTCTTGGATTTCGGCGAAAAGATTGCAGAAGGCGTGCCGTCTGAGGTCATCGAAGACCCGGACGTGAAGCGAGTTTATATGGGGGTCGACGCATGAGTGCGCTGCTTTCAACCCATGGGCTGACTGCCGGATACGGTGACATGCGTGCCCTTCATGGGATCGATGTCCACGTTAATGCTGGCGAAACCGTCGCATTGATCGGTGCCAATGGCGCTGGGAAATCCACGTTGTTGCGCTCTATCATGGGGCTGTTGCCTGTGTCTCGCGACATGGTGAAATTGGATGGCGTAGCCGTCGGTGGCACGGCACCTGAACGCATGGTGCAATCCGGCGTTGCCATTGTACCCGAAGGGCGTCGCCTGTTTGCGGATATGACCGTGGAAGAAAATCTGCGCGTTGCGATTGATCACGCAGCTAAGACCAATGGTGTGGCTTGGACGCTAGAGCGTGTTTTCGAGCTGTTCCCGATCTTGCGCGAGAAACGCAACGCCGACAGCCAACACTTGTCGGGTGGACAACAGCAGATGGTCTCCATAGGGCGGGCGCTTTTGGCCCAACCCCGTGTGTTGCTTTGCGATGAAATCAGCCTTGGGCTTGCCCCCAAGGTCGTGCGCGAAATCTATGAAGTTTTGCCAGAGATTGCCGCAACAGGCACCGCGTTGATCGTGGTGGAGCAGGACGTCGGCCTCGCCAAACAGGCGTCAAACCGGCTCTACTGCCTGCTCGAAGGCAAAATTACCGTCCAAGGGCAGTCAGATCACATAAGCAAAGAGGCCATCAGTTTGGGCTATTTCGGAGGCTCCCATGCAGTGGGTTGACGCGGTTATCCAAGGCGTAATGCTTGGCGGCCTTTATGCGCAATATGCGCTTGGTATGGCGTTGATGTTCGGCGTGATGAAAATCGTGAACGTCAGCCATGGTGACTTGATAGTATTGCTCGCGCTCATTGGTATTTCCATCTCTGGAAGCTTGGCGGTGGGGCCATGGGCCGTTCTTATTATGCTTGTCCCTATCGGGGCTGCCGTCGGCTGGCTGTTGCAACGCGGGATCCTGAACAAGGTGGTTGGTGGCGATCCTCTGCCGTCTCTTATCGCCACCTTTGGGCTTTCGGTTGCTCTGCAAAACTTGATGCAGGAAATTTGGTCAGCCGATACAAGGTCCTTGCCGGGAA
>CAZBBZ010000379.1:0-3250 GCA_964489925.1 uncultured Rhodobacterales bacterium | reverse complement strand
ATTTTAGGCCCGTTCAACCCTAAGGTGGCGAAACCGGGCCTGACGATGCTGATGGTGTCCACCACAGGGGAACAATTTGCCTATTTTGAGCTGGATGACGACTTGGTGCCTCAGCCCAAAGCGATGCCCGATATGCTGGTCAAAACCACCGAACTGATTGCCGAGAATTGCGAACCATCGGTGTGCTCGGTCCTGTTCATGGGCGGGGCGGGCGGTAGCTTGCGCGCGGGTGTCACCGAAAACCCCGTGCGGCTGACCCGGTCGGTCAAGGATGCACTGACCCATGTGTCCTGCGGCGGGGCCGAGGCTTACGTTTGGCCCGGTGGGGGCATCACGGTGATGGCCGATGTGCTGGACATGCCAAGCGGGGCTTTTGGCTATGTACCAACCCCAGCACTCGTGGCCCCGATTGAATTTACCTTGCGCCAAACCGATTACGCGGCCCTTGGTGGGCATGTGGGCGAGGTTCGCCCGGTGGCAGACGTGATGAAAGATGATACCAACCGCATTGAGCCCGGGCAGCATGATCCCGCGGCCCCTGCCAATTACCGTTGGTCAAAGAAACATTAGGGAGAAGATGAAATGCAAGAATTGAAAGTAAGAAAAGTCGTCTACGCGCTGGAAGAAGTGTTCCACGAAGGCGGTCCGGTGTCAGACGTGCCGCTACGCCGCGCCTCGGCGCTTGCGATTGTCGAAAACCCGTTTGCCGGGCGCTATGAGCCGGACATTCAGTGGTTGATGGAACCAATGAAACCGCTGGGCTTGGGTCTTGCCAAACGCTTGGTTGAAATGCTGGGTGGGGCCGATCAGGTCGAGGGTTACGGCAAAGGCGCGATTGTCGGCGAGGCCGGAGAGCTGGAACACGGCGCGCTTTGGCATGTGCCGGGCGGCTATGCCATGCGCGAGCTTTTGGACAACAGCAAAGCGATTGTGCCATCCGCCAAAAAAGTGGGCGCGCCGGGTACGCGGCTGGACATTCCCACAACCCACATCAACGCGTCCTATGTGCGCGGGCATTTTGATGCGATGGAAGTGGGTGTTTCGGACGCCCCGCGCGCAAATGAGATGGCACTTGGGCTGGTGATGACATCCGGCGGACGTATCCATGACCGCGTCGGCGGGCTTAAAGCGGCGGACATCAAAGGCGAGGACGGATTGCGATGAGCGCGAACATTCGCAAAGTCGCGGTGTTCGTTGAGGAAACTCACATCGAGATGGACAAAGCGATTTCCCCCGCGACCCGCAAGGCGGTTGCCGTGGCCGTAATCGAGAACCCGTTTGCGGGTGTTTACCAAGAAGATTTGACCGCACTGATGGACATCGGCGCAGAGCTTGGCGAGCTGCTTGGCAAACGCTGTGTCGAGGCTTTGGGCATCACTCCAGCACAGGCAGAAAGCTACGGCAAATCCGCGATGGTCGGCGTTGATGGCGAGCTGGAACATGCAGCCGCGATCCTGCACCCGAAACTGGGCGCGCCTTTGCGCCGAGAGGTGGAAAAAGGGGCGGCATTGGTGCCGTCGTCCAAAAAGCGGGGCTCACCGGGGCAAGTGCTGGACGTGCCGCTTGGCCACAAAGACGCAGCCTATGTACGCAGCCATTTTGATGGCATCGAAGTTCAGCTGAACGACGCACCGCGTGCGCGCGAAATCATGGTTGCGGTTGCCGTGACGGACAGCGGACGGCCCCTGCCCCGCGTTGGCGGGCTGACCCATGAGGACGCAAAAGGCGAAGACGGTTTACGCTGAGCGTTTCGGCTTTTTCGGCGAGGCTTTGTCCAGCGCAAGCGTCGAGCGGGAAAACTTCAGCGGCGTGCGCAAACCCGGCACGCCTTCCGGTGCGATTTTCAAGCCACGCGCAAGGATTTGCGGATCGTTCAACGCTTCTTCGACCGTATTGATCGGACCGGCAGGCACCACAGCATTTTCCAAAGCCTGAAGGATGTCCGCCTTTGGCCAAGTCATAAACCGCGCCGCCAACAAAGGCACCAACGCATCCCGGTTCGCCACCCGATCCGCATTCACCCCAAACCGCGGATCATCGGCCAAATCGCCCAGTTCCAGCAGCTCGCACAGCGCGCGAAACTGACGATCGTTGCCGCAGGCCAAAATGATATGCCCATCCGCAACTTCAAACACCTGATAGGGGACGATGTTTGGATGCGCATTGCCCATCCGGTTGGGCGACTTGCCCGAAGCCAAGTAATTCGTCGCCTGATTAGCCATCACCCCGGTCATGCAATCCAAGAGCGAGATATCAATCTGTTGTCCCAACCCGGTGCGTGCGCGATCCGCTAGAGCGGCCTGAATGCCAATCACCCCGTAAAGCCCCGAAAAAATATCCGCAAAGGCCACGCCCATTTTGTGCGGAGGGCCATCAGGGTCTCCGGTAACGCTCATAATGCCTGACATGCCTTGAACCAGATAATCGTAGCCCGCGCGACTGGCATAGGGACCATCTTGGCCAAACCCTGTGATCGAGCAGTAAATCAGACGCGGGTTCACCACCTGTAGGCTGGAATAATCAAGATGATATTTCGCGAGGCCACCAACCTTGAAGTTTTCAATCAAAACATCCGCATTGCTGATTAGATCATGCAAATGCAAAAGGTCCGCCTCGTTGTTGAAATCGAGCGCAATGGCGTCTTTGCCGCGATTGGCGCAATGGAAATAGGCCGCACTATTGTCGTCACCGCGATCAATAAAGGGCGGCCCCCATGTGCGAGTGTCGTCCCCGGCCTCGCTTTCGACTTTCAGAACATCCGCCCCCAAATCCGCAAGGGTTTGCCCGATCCACGGCCCTGCCAAGATGCGGGCCAGTTCAATGACTTTCAGTCCGTGAAGGGGCGCGCTCATAGAATGCGTTCGGGCAGACGCATGGCAGGCGGCGTGTTGCGCGAGCGTTCTGAACGGATCACCCCGTCAATCACCGTCATGCCCACGCCGGGCAGATTGCCCAGTTGCACGGATTCAAACATGTTTTTGCCTGGCGCGTGTTGTGCTTGATCCAGCAGGACGAAATCCGCGCAATATCCTTTTTCGATCAAGCCAACATCCAAATCCCGCTGCCGTGCGGTGTTGCCATTGCCGAAACAAAACGCCTCTGCCGCTGGGACGTTCCCAAAGGCGGACAGCATGGCGATCATGCGCAAAATGCCCAAAGGTTGCACGCCCGATCCTGCCGGACCATCGGTTCCCAAAATCACTTGGTCCAGCTTGCCCAACTCGCGCGCCGTGTTCACCGTCAGCACTGC
>CAZBBZ010000378.1:0-3259 GCA_964489925.1 uncultured Rhodobacterales bacterium | reverse complement strand
GTGCGGTTACGTTCCTGGTGCGGGTCAAAGAGGCGCTGGAAGATCCGCGTCGTCTGTTGATGGATCTGTGATAAGCGGCCTACCGAATTTTTTGGAGAACTTAGATGTCCTATGATGTAATCGTGATCGGCGGCGGGCCGGGGGGCTATGTTTGTGCCATTCGGTGCGCGCAGCTGGGGTTGAAAACTGCATGTATCGAAGGGCGCGGCGCGCTTGGCGGCACCTGCCTAAATGTTGGGTGTATTCCGTCTAAAGCTTTGCTGCACGCAACGGAAATGTACCACGAAGCACATACGAATTTTGCCGATATGGGGCTCATGGGCAAAGCGCCCAGCGTCGATCTGAAAAAGATGATGGCCTATAAGCAGGGCGTGATCGACAGCAATACGCAGGGCATTGAGTTCTTGTTTAAGAAAAACAAGGTCGACTATATCAAAGGCTGGGGCAAAGTTCTTGGCGCGGGCGAAGTTGAAGTGAACGGCGATCGTCTGTCCACACGCAACATCGTGATCGCCACTGGCTCTGAGCCGGCAAGCCTGAAAGGGGTTGAAGTCGATGAAAAGAAAATCGTGACTTCGACCGGTGCGTTGGAACTAACCAAAATTCCGAAAAAGCTCGCTATCATCGGCGCTGGAGTGATCGGTCTAGAGCTTGGGTCTGTTTATCGTCGCATGGGCGCCGAAGTGACGGTCTTGGAATATCTTGACGAGATCACGCCGGGCATGGATGCGGTTGTTGCCAAGCAATTCCAAAAGATTTTGACCAAGCAAGGCATCAAATTTGTGCTTGGCGCTGCCGTGCAAAGCGCCCAGAAAAAACGCTCTGGCGTGGAAGCGACCTATAAGCTGAACAAAGATGGCAGCGAACATAAGCTTGAAGCGGATGTTTTGTTGTTGGCAACAGGTCGTCGTCCCTACACCGATGGACTTGGACTAGAGGCGCTTGGCGTTGAGGTTACAAAAACCGGGCAAATCGTGACGGACGAACATTGGTTGACCAACCTGCAAGGCGTTTATGCGATTGGCGATGTCATCGATGGTCCAATGCTGGCCCATAAGGCCGAAGACGAAGGCATGGCTGTTGCTGAATCTATCGCGGGACAGGCTGGCCATGTGAATTACAATGTGATCCCCGGTGTGATTTATACGGCGCCTGAAGTCGCTTCAGTTGGAAAGACCGAAGAACAGCTTAAAGAGGCTGGAATTAACTACAAAGCTGGTAGTTTCCCCTTCCTTGCAAATGGCCGGGCCAAGGCAAATTTCGTGACCGAAGGGTTCGTAAAAATTCTTGCTGATGCGGAGAATGACCGAATTTTGGGATGCCATATCATTGGTCCCGGTGCGGGCGATTTGATTCACGAGGTTTGCGTTGCAATGGAATTTGGCGCAAGCGCTGAAGATTTGGCCCGCACCTGTCACGCCCATCCGACCTATTCCGAAGCGGTGCGCGAAGCCGCACTTGCTTGCGGCGATGGTCCGATCCATTCGTGACGGTCACACTATCGAACCAAACAAAAAAGGCGCCGGAAATTCCGACGCCTTTTTTTATGTTTCAAGTTTGATGCGCTATAAAACTGCGCCCAAAACTTAGCTGTTAACAGCGTCTTTCAAGGCCTTCGCGATGGTCACTTTCGCGACACGATCGGCAGGTTTTGCAACTTGTTCGCCAGTCGACGGGTTACGCACCATACGGTCTGGACGCGAACGACAAAGAAATTTGCCCAAGCCGGGCAATGTCACGGCACCACCTGCAGCAACTTCTTTAGACACGATGTCTGTAAGCGCTTCCAGGGTGCGGTTCGCTGTATTTTTGTCTGAGTCTGTCGCTTCTGCGAGCGCGCTCACCAACTGTGTTTTAGTCATAGGCTTTTGGGTCATCTGCTCTCCCCTTTTTTCTGTGTGTCGTTGGATGGCCCTTCAACGGGCCTTGCGCAAACTTAATGGTTGCCTGACGGGTCAGCAATCCAAGATTTGCGTTGACCCCACCAAATACAGACATTTTTTGTGTTTTTAGCCGATATTTGGTGGATTTCCGCCAGTCATTAAAGGAATGCAGTCTCATCAAAACTGCGCAGCTTACGCGAATGAACCCGTTCCAGCGGCATTTCGCGAATATTTTCCATAGCGCGAATACCGATTTGGAGATGCCTTGCCACTTGGGTTTTGTAAAAATCCGACGCCATGCCCGGCAGTTTGAGCTCCCCGTGCAATGGCTTATCGGACACGCACAACAAAGTGCCGTAAGGAACCCGGAACCGAAAACCATTGGCCGCAATCGTCGCGCTTTCCATGTCCAGACCGACCGCGCGGGACACTGAAAGCCGATGCACCGGGCCGGATTGATCGCGCAATTCCCAGTTTCGATTGTCGATTGTGGCCACGGTGCCGGTGCGCATGATGCGTTTTAGCTCGTACCCCTTCAAGTTAGTCACTTCGGCAACAGCGGCTTCAAGCGCCACTTGAATTTCGGCCAAGGCCGGGATGGGCACCCAAGTCGGTAGGTCATCATCCAAAACATGGTCTTCACGAACATAAGCGTGGGCCAAAACATAATCGCCAAGCGATTGCGAATTTCGAAGACCCGCACAATGCCCAACCATGACCCAGGCGTGCGGGCGCAAAACAGCAATATGGTCTGTTGCGGTTTTGGCATTTGACGGGCCAACGCCAATGTTCACCAAGGTGATCCCCAAACCGTCGTCGCGGGTCAGGTGATAAGATGGCATTTGCGGACTGCGTTCTGGTGCGGTCCCGGTGGTTCCATCAGCGCGGTGAATTACATTTCCGGGCTCCACCAACGACACATACCCACTATTGGGGTCCGCGATTTGTTGTTTCGCGAAAGCTACAAACTCGTCGATATAAAACTGATAATTGGTGAATAAAACGTAACGCTGAAAATGTTCAGGCGCAGTCGCCGAATAATGTTCTACCCGCGCAAGCGAGTAATCGACGCGCTGCGCTGTAAATGGCGCGAGTGCTGTGTATTTTCCGGGGTCTGCGACCGCGTTCACGATCCGGTCGTCGATAGTCGACAAATCCGGGGTGTCAAACATATCCCGAAAGTGAGCGGTTAGCGGTTCGGCCGGGGTTTGCACTTTGGACCGGCCATCCATGGCAAACTGAATTGGAATTGGTGTCTTGGATTGACGAACGAGGATTTCCACGTTGTGATTGCGAATGATCAGCGACAATTGCTGCACTAGATAATCCGCAAAAAGATCGGGGCGCGTGACCGTGGTCGCATAATGACCCGGTTC
>CAZBBZ010000377.1:0-3261 GCA_964489925.1 uncultured Rhodobacterales bacterium | reverse complement strand
CCCGACACGCTGTTGGGCGCAAGCTTTGCCGCGATTTCCTGCGATCACCCGTTGGCGCTCGCTCTTGAAGCGAATCCAGACATCGCTGCCTTCAATGCAGAATGTCGCAAGACTGGCACGTCCGAAGAAGACTTGGAAAAAGCCGACAAGAAAGGCTTTGATACGGGCCTGACTGTCACCCACCCGTTTGACCCGGATTGGAAGCTGCCGGTCTATATCGCCAACTTCATTTTGATGGACTACGGCACTGGCGCGATCTTTGGCTGTCCAGCGCATGACCAACGCGACCTCGATTTCGCGCGCAAATATGATTTGCCTGTGACTGACGTGTTCAAGGAAAGCGCGGACGCACCAGATGTTGGCGCCGAGGCTTATGTCCCAAACAAAACCGACGCCGTTGTCTACGTCAAAGGCTTCGCCGGACCAGACGCGACCAATGGCGGTGACGCGGTGGAAGCCGCGATTGATCATTGCGAAACCCAAAACATTGGCAAAGGCGTCGTAAATTACCGCCTGCGCGATTGGGGCGTGTCCCGGCAGCGCTATTGGGGCTGTCCAATCCCGGTGGTTCATTGCGATAAATGTGGCGTGGTTCCCGAGAAAAAAGAGAACCTGCCCGTCACCCTGCCCGAAGACATCAATTTCAACCAACCGGGCAACCCACTAGAACGCCACCCGACGTGGCGCGATGTGCCTTGCCCGGTGTGTGGCGCGCCCGCAAAACGCGAAACCGACACGATGGATACCTTCGTGGACAGCTCGTGGTATTTCGCCCGCTTCACCAGCCCGCGCTCAAACCAGCCGGTTGAACAGGGTGATGCGGATTATTGGATGAATGTGGATCAATACATCGGCGGTGTGGAACACGCGATTTTGCACCTGCTGTATTCCCGCTTCTTTGCCCGCGCGATGGCCAAGACCGGGCATCTGCCTGCCAAAGCGATTGAACCGTTCAAAGCGCTGTTCACTCAAGGCATGGTCACCCACGAAACCTATGAAACCAGCGACGGTGCCCGCACGATCTATCACACCCCCGAAGATGTGGTCCGAGGCGAAGATGGCACTGTTAAACTCGCCGATGGCACCGCCGTCGACGTTGGCCCGATCATCAAGATGTCCAAGTCGAAAAAGAACGTGGTCGACCCGATGGACATCATCGAAGAATACGGCGCGGATACCGCCCGTTGGTTCGTCATGTCCGACAGTCCTCCAGAACGCGACGTAGAATGGACCGCCGCAGGCGCTGAAGCCGCTGCCAAACATCTGCAACGGGTGTGGCGCTTGGCAGATGAGATTTACGCCGATCAGGGCGAAGATCGCGCCGATCACGAAGCCCTCGCCTTGCGCAAGGCCTGCGCTGTGACCCTGCGCGACATCACAGCGGATATTGAAGGTTTTGCATTCAACAAAGCCATTGCCCGGCTTTACGAGCTGACCAACGCCATTGCCAAAACCAAAGGCGCGGCCGCCGCACGGCGCGAAGCCATGCAAACCATGGCGATGCTCATGCAGCCCTTCACGCCGCACATGGCCGAAGAAATCTGGGCTTTGTCCGGAGGTACCGGGCTGGTGTCCCAAGCGGAATGGCCCAAACCTGACGAGGCGCTTTTGGTCGAAGACACCGTGACCATGCCGATCCAAATCAACGGCAAACGTCGCGCAGAGATCGAGGTCGCGAAAGACGCGGACAAAGCTGATGTTGAAGCCATGGCATTGGCGGATGAAATGGTGGTCAAATTCTTGGACGGGGCAACCCCCAAAAAGGTGATCGTAGTGCCGGGGCGGATCGTGAATGTCGTGGTCTAGCCGACGACAAGTCTTGCTGGGCTTCGGCGCGCTCGCCTGCCTGCCGTCCTGCGGCTTTCAACCGATCTACGGCCGGGGCCAAACCGCGCGCGCCATTACTGGCAGCATTTCCGTTGACCAAATCAAGGGCGCGATGGGCTTTGAGATGCGCAAACGCCTGACAGAACGGCTTGGCAACAGCACCGCGCCGCGCTTTGGACTAGCGGTCTCGATTGAAGTTGCCTCCGAAGGGCTCGCCATATCAGAGCAAAACGACATCACGCGCTATAATCTCACGGGCGAGGCGAAATTCGCCCTGCGTACTCTTTCCAATAGCCAAAGCGCACAGCGCGGCACCGTGCGCGCCTTTGCTGCTTATTCAGCGACGAATTCGCCCTTTGCCGCGCAAGTGGCCGAAGACGACGCCCGCGCGCGCCTTGCCGATACGCTTGCAGATCGCATCGTGACGCGGCTTATCGCCAGCGCGGACGACTGGGCGCAATGAAACTGTCAGCCCGCGATGCAGCGGCATTTTTGCGCAACCCCAAACCCGACACGGCCGCAGTCCTGTTCTTTGGCGCAGACGCCATGCGCATCGCGATCAAACGCGGCGATTTGCTGAAAACCTTGCTTGGGGACAACGCCGAAGAAGATATGCGCCTGACCCGCCTAACGGCCTCAGAACTGCGCTCTGAACCTGCCAAACTGCAAGACGCGCTAAAGGCGATTGGCTTCTTCCCCGGTCCCCGCGGCGTGCTGGTCACCGATGGCGGCGACGGCTTGGCGAAAGTTGCAGCCGAAGCGCTAAGCGCTTGGGAAAAAGGCGACGCGACGCTTGTGATCGAGGCAGGAAACTTGGGCAAAGCTTCAAAACTGCGCAAAGCTTTTGAAGCGGCCCCCAATGGTTTGGCGATTGGCGTTTACGACGACCCCCCCAGCCGCGCGGATGTCGAAGAAATGCTCGGCAAAGCGGGTCTGGGCAGCGCAGAAAACGACGCAAAATCCGCGCTAATGGAATATGCGCGCATCCTTGATCCCGGCGACTTTCGTCAGTTGGTGGAAAAAGTCGAACTTTACATGATCGGGGCCGACGCCCCTCTTGGCGTCCAAGATATCGAAGCCTGTGCGCCGGCCAGCACCGAAGAAGCGCTCGACAGCGCCATCAACGCGCTCGCAGATTGTGATGTGGCGCGCATCGGCCCGTCTTTGCGGCGTTTATCGACCCAAGGCACCAATGCCACCTCAATCTGCATCGCCGCCACCCGCCACTTCAAGGCTTTGCACCAAGCTGCAACCAAGGGCGGCAGCCCCGACCAAGCGCTATCATCCCTGCGCCCCCCGGTCTTTGGCCCGCGCCGCGACGCTATGGCCCGCCAAATTCGCACTTGGGGCCGCGCCAAACTGGAAATCGCCCTGCGCGAATTGCTGGAAACCGATTTGCAACTACGCTCAGGCGGCGACTATCCACCAATGGCC
>CAZBBZ010000376.1:0-3274 GCA_964489925.1 uncultured Rhodobacterales bacterium | reverse complement strand
CTGGAAGCCACCCTTGATCTGATGGAAACGCGCGGGGCAAACCGCGCAAATATTCGCGCCGTGGTGGGGCCAACGATCAGCCAGCGCGCTTATGAGGTGGGGCCGGAGTTTCTGGAACAATTCTTGGATGAAGACCCAAGTTTCGCCCGCTTTTTTGCTGGGGGAAACGGGGGGGGAGCCGGGGATCGCGCGCAATTTGATCTGCCCGGTTTTGTGCTAGCCCAACTGCGTGCAGCCGGGTGCGATCAGGTCAGTTGGACCGGGCATTGCACCTATTCTGACCCTGCGAAATTCTATTCCTATCGCCGCACAACCCATCAAAAAGAACCCGATTACGGCCGTCTTATTTCGGCGATCCGTGTCGGCTAGATCAACGCTAATCCACAACGATATCCTGCGAAATTGACAAGACGTTAACGCACGACCACCACGATTTGGCCGCAATCGCCGCCTATTTTTGGCTTATCCGTTACCGATCGAGGTCCAACATGACAACTGATCCAACATATTGGGGCCCAGGCACCGTTGCGCTTGCCCTCGCACTCGGCTTTGTCGTTGCTGTCTTTGGCAGCGATCTTAGCGCCAATTCCGGCCAGTTGATGCTGCCCGAATTTCCAAGCCACACCTATGGCTAGCGCGATAGGCGCCTAAACCTTTAGGCGTCTTGCAACCCTTCGGTCAGGGTTTCAAACGGGATACCCGGCTCGTCTTTGCCACAGCGAATGACCAGCGACGTTTTCACAGATGCGACGTTTTCCGCAGAGGTCAATTCTTCGGTCAGAAACGTCTGAAACGTCGATAGATCCGGGGATACGCATTTCAGAATAAAATCAATCTCGCCGTTCAGCATGTGACACTCGCGCACAAGCGGCCAGCCGCGTACTTTTTCCTCGAAGGCGGTCAGATCAACTTCGGCCTGATTGTGCAATCCAACCATGGCAAAAACCGCAACTTCAAAGCCAAGTTCGCGTTTGTCGACCTTTGCGTGATACTTTTGAATCAGCCCTTCGTCTTCCAGCGTGCGCACACGACGCAAACAGGGAGGGGCCGAAATTCCAACCCGCCGGGACAGCTCCACGTTGGTCATACGACCATCCGCTTGCAATTCGGCCATAATCTGCAAATCAATCTCATCAAGCTTATGGCCGGGCATGGGTATCTTTCTGGTTATCCTGAGACGAGGATACCTAGAAACCCCAATTTGCGCAATAATATTTCAGGATTGCGCAATAAATGAAAAGCAATTTGGGCCGTTTTTGAAACGCGCCTTGGCCATAGACCGTTAATTGACCGGAACCGTTATTACTTCGCGGCTATCTGGCTGGGGCGCTGGATTGATATCGGCAGCAATTGACGGCGTCGTGTCATAGCTCGATGGGGGCGGCGCATCGGCGAAGGACGCGTTCGAATTTGACGCATTTGAGCCAGAGTTATGCGCCGCGACCGTTGGCGTCGCAACGCGCGGCTGATCGTCGTCATCAGAATCTGACTTGAAACGCTCGAACCGATTTGGATCAGCCAGCAGACCATTTTCGATCGCAAGATCCTGGAAGTGAGATTGCAACTTAAGCACAGACGTCTGATCGTGGCGATCAAATGCTTTCCAAAGCGCGGATGTACGCGAGGCCAAGCCAAATTCAATGACCACCATCGTGCGGTTTTGGTGCTTGAGGTTCTTATTTGACTGTATCGCGAGAATTTTACGGGTGATGTCGCGATAATTCTTGCGTTCGCGCCATGTCAAATGCCGATCCCCGTTCGTGTCAGACACAAGCGCGATAATCGGATTCGCGCCCGCAACCCTGAGTTCTGAAAACGACAAACGACCATCATGGTTGCGGTCCATATCATCAACGGACTTTTGTATCGTCCCCACGGCCCCGGCGTTGCTAGCAGATAAAATAAACGCAACTGCCGTCAAAACTTTCTTGGAAATACGCATCACACAATCCCTACACTGTTCCCTTGCACATTTAATATGTGTCCAAATCGACAGAAATTTGTCCGACTTTGGGCTGTACTTAGACAGGCGCACCCCGCTCGCGCGAATGTGGGTTTATTTCGGGCCATGCGCAGATTATGTCAGCGTTAGAAATTTAAGCGCCTGCTGCGCCGAAGAAATGGGATCGAAATGTCTGAAACACGTCACACGAAGTTGCTTATCATTGGCTCTGGTCCGGCGGGCTATACCGCAGGGGTTTATGGCGCGCGCGCGATGTTAGAGCCGCTGTTGATCCAAGGCATTCAACCCGGCGGGCAGTTGACCATCACCACAGAGGTCGAAAACTGGCCGGGGATCAAAGAAACCCAAGGACCGGATTTGATGATCCAGATGGAAGAGCACGCGCGCGAAGCGGGAACCGAAATTATCGCCGATCACATCGCCTCGGTCGATCTATCAAAGCGTCCCTTCACGGCAAAGGGTGATACCGGAACAACATACACAGCCGATGCGGTGATTTTGGCGACCGGCGCTCAGGCCAAATGGTTGGGTATGGATACAGAAGAAAAGTTCAAAGGATTCGGTGTGTCCGCCTGTGCCACATGCGATGGGTTCTTTTATCGCGGCCAAGATGTGGTGGTGATCGGCGGGGGCAATACAGCCGTCGAAGAAGCGCTGTTTTTAACCAATTTTGCCAATAAAGTAACGCTTATTCACCGTCGCGATGAATTGAAGGCGGAAAAGATTTTGCAGGACCGATTGTTGAAAAATCCAAAGATCGAGCCCCTTTGGTTCAACGTCTTGGACGAAGTATTGGGCGAGGAAGACCCGCTTGGTGTCACCGGCGTGCGTGTCAAAAACACAAAGACGGGCGAGACGCAAGAGATTGATTGTAAAGGCGTGTTTGTCGCCATTGGCCATGCCCCGTCAAACGAGTTGGTCAAGGACGTGCTGGAAACGCATATGGGCGGTTACGTGGTGACAAAACCCGACAGCACCGCCACATCCATCCCCGGCGTCTTTGCAGCGGGCGACATCACCGATCACATCTATCGCCAAGCTGTTACCAGTGCCGGCATGGGCTGCATGGCCGCGTTGGAAGCGGAAAAGTTCTTAGCCGAACATGATCAAGACTGATCGAGTCAAAGCCGATTGCGACAAGGCTGGCGATGATTGGAACGGCCACGCTAGTGGGCGTGGAAGGGCGGGCTAAAGCCCTTGTTCCCGCACTGGGCGCTTTGTCTCCTATTCGCTCTAAATGGTGATAGGTCGCTTTTGGGGACTTAGCGGACATTGGTTTTGTTTTACTCCAAGCCCGGAATCAAGGCGAAG
>CAZBBZ010000375.1:0-3274 GCA_964489925.1 uncultured Rhodobacterales bacterium | reverse complement strand
TCTTGGTTTCGCTAATTTTAGCAAATGCGCGCGCGATCCAAACAGATACAGGCACGCCGCCGTTGTTGTTGCTTGATGAGGTTGCAGCGCATTTGGATGAAGGACGCCGCCGCGCACTTTATGACGAAATCTGCACGTTAAAGGCGCAAGCATGGATGACAGGAACTGGTGCTGAATTGTTCGAAGGTCTCAAAACACGCGCGCAATTTTGGACGATCTACGAAAATGCTGCGGGCACCGGGATCGCAAGCGCCGACATTTAGTTCAATGCACCAAGATGTTCCTCAATTGCCACCTTAATATCCGCCACCGAAAACGGTTTTGCCACAAAATGATCGACAGTCCCCGTTTCAGCTTGATCTCGATAAGCATCAGAGGTCGCCAAAAAGAAAGGAACAGACTTTAAAACCGGATGGCTTTTAACTTTTTCCGCAAGGTCTAAACCGCTTAACCCCGGCATGTTCAGATCAGAAATGACGACATCAAATTGTTTTGATTGCATTGCATCAAAAGCAGCTTCGCCCGATGCAGCAAGCGCAACGTCCGTTACGCCGATTTTTTTAAGACACTGACGTGCTAGGCCCCGCATGGTTTGTTGGTCGTCAACAACTAGAACTTTTATGGATTTTGCCGAAGGCATCAGTTTGCTTCCTTATATTTCGTTACTGTCTATGTGCTTTGGACAAGCGCTAAAATAGTTCCACAGCGCCACTTTTTCGCGTAACTTCAACTGCGCGTTCGCGAAGTTTGTTATCTTCCAGCTTGATTTTGGATTTTTCAGCCCCAGAAATTTGAAGCACAGAAACGCGGCCCTCACCGGGAAAGAAATAGATCCTACGACCATTGGGGCCGCCAACATCTTCGGCAACTACCGGAATTGATTCCGTTCGCAAAAAGTCGCGCACAAAGCCGACATTTTTGGATCCCACACCTTCTGAATTTTGCGCTGAAATCACATTTCCTCCCCCAAAAATTTTTGCAACAAGATCAGATTTTTGCGAACCTCGTTTCAATATATCGTTTATCAAAACTTCCATCGCATAAACGCCATAGCGTCGCGACGGCGCGCCAGTCGCATTGGGATCTTCGGGCAACAAAAAATGGTTCAGGCCGCCAATCTTAAGTTGGGGGTCCCAAATACAAGCCGCTACGCAAGACCCCAACATGGTACAAATCGCGTAGTGCTGAACCTCCGAAACGTGATGATAGCCGGGCAAAACATAAACAGCTTCACCGTCAATCCGTGCGTCATACTTGGGCTCTGCCAAAGAGTTATCCATCGTGGCGATAGTCATCCATGCCTCCGGAAAGTTGTGATTCCGGTGGGCGCCACGTCGTCAGTTGCGGTTAACGAAGATTCAGAATGCCCAAGATACAAACACCCGTTCGGGTTCAGCTTACTTACAAAACGCGAAAACAACTCGTCTCGTCGTTCAGTTGCAAAATATATCATTACATTCCGGCAAAATATGAAATCGAAATTCACGCGGATTGGCCACGCTTCAAACATATTCAGTTGCCGAAAAGAGATCATATTCTTTATTTGATCTGTAAATTCGAACCGGTCGCCGGAAACACGAAAATATTTATGGTATTTCGGAGGAATGTTTTCCATTTGCTCTTTTGCATAAGTTCCGGCGCGTGCAACTGACAACTCTTGGGAATTTAAGTCGGTGGCCAAAAGTTTGACTCCAGCCGCACTGTCCAATGTTGTAATCGATCGCAAAACCATTGCTATGGTGTAGGGTTCCTGACCGCTTGAGCACCCCGCCGACCAAATATTAAATTCTTGCTGACCTTGACCGAGCCCGCGTTCAATTTCCTCTTGAAGATGTTCAAAATGGTGACCCTCACGAAAGAACGACGTCGTATTTGTCGTTAACGCATTGTAAAAATGCACCCGCTCATCCGCGCCAGTATTTCCCTTTAGAAGATCTATATATTCATCAAAATCTGACAATCCCAACTGGTGAACCCGCGGTTTCAGCCGTGATTGAGCGGTCAATATCTTGGTCTTTCCAAGCTTGATGCCCGCATGAGCCAGAAACAGATTTGAAATTTCTTCAAATTGCTCCGTCCCCAAGGCCAAACTGTCTGATTTTGTAGTACCATGCATTTATGCTGGGCCTCTATGCTGAATCTTCTTCGCGGTGAACGAACAATTGCTCGAGGTTTATGATCGCGACCATGTCACCGTCACAGTCCACCAACCCGTTGATCGCGGCCTCATCGCGTGCGGCACCGCCTGGCGGCGCAGGTCGAATTTCTTCGGGGTTGATTGAAATGATGTCCGATACGGCATCGACAAGGATGCCAACAGTTTGCTCGCCAATCCAGGTGATAATCACAACGTGGCTAGGTGTGGCTTCTGTAATTCCGTTGCCGAAACGGGACCTTAAATCATGTACGGGAACAACCGTCCCACGAAGATTTAGGACACCGCGTGTATAACCATGCTGATTTGGCAGGGCGGTCACTGGCGTCCATTGTTTGATCTCTCTTACTTGGACGATTTCCACCCCGTAAGTGCGGTCGCCAACAACAAATGTGACAAACTGCTGTCCGGTCACACTGTCGCGGTTGGGGTTCGGTAAAGTGGCTGTTTCTGTAGCGCCTTCAAAGTTCAATGTAACAACTCCAATGATGATTGAGCGGGGCTTTCCCCAAGGGCGACGATTGATGGGATGTCAAGGATCAGTGCGACGCGCCCGTCGCCCAAAATCGTTGCGCCTGACACGCCTTTAACAGGGCGATAGTTTGCTTCGAGACTTTTCAACACGACCTGTCGTTGGCCAATCAGATCATCGACGAGAAATGCAACTTGACCGTCTGTTTCTGTGTCGACAATGACGGCCATTCCTTCGTCAATGGTTGCGCTTTCAAGGTTGAGAAGACCCTTTATTGAAAACAGCCGCAGGTATTCCCCACGCCGGGATAAGACTTGGCTGTTGTCGGGCAGGACTTGAACGTCATTTTTGCCAAGTCGTACGGCTTCAACCACGCTGGAAAGGGGCAAAATAAAGCGCTCTCCGCTTACGCTGACCGTCATACCATCAAGGACTGCAAGTGTCAGTGGCAAGGCGATTATAAAGACGCTGCCTTGGCCCGGGTTGTTTTGAAGCGTGATCCGTCCGCCAAGTTCCAAGATTTTCTTGCGCACAACGTCCATGCCGACGCCGCGGCCCGACACTGACGACACTTCTTTTGCGGTGGAAAAGCCGGGGTGGAAAATGAGGTTGTCCACGTCTTCCGGAGAAAGCGCTTCGGCGTCTGG
>CAZBBZ010000374.1:0-3290 GCA_964489925.1 uncultured Rhodobacterales bacterium | reverse complement strand
CTTTGAACCGGCAGGCATGGTACAGGGCAACGAGTCGATCAAGAACGCGACCTCGATCCTCGACTATATCTTCCGCGAACTCGCCGTCAGCTACCTCGACCGCACGGATTTGGCTCATGTCAAACCCGAAGGCGAAGCAATTGACGCTATGGGGCGCGGCGTCGAAGAAGGCGCGCGCAACTTTGACGAAGCCACGGGCGAAGAAATCATCCCAGCCATCGAAATGATCCGCCAGATTTCATCCAGCGGCTATTTGCGCAAGCGCGTACCACAAGAATTGGTCGTTCTAAGCGGTGGTCAAGCAAACGCACCGCGCATGGATGCAGGCGGCTCCAACATCGCCGCTGTAGCCGGGGCCGGGGCAGGGGTGTCCGTCATGGAAGCCCCCGCTACAACAAGTGCTGCCAGCTCTTCGGCAGCAACTGGAATGGACCTGCGCACCAAGGCAAAGATGCAGGGCTATGAAGGCGATCCATGCGGCGAATGTGGCAATTTCACACTCGTGCGCAACGGAACTTGCATGAAGTGCAACACCTGTGGGGGAACATCCGGGTGTAGCTAAAAAGTTTGCGCCCGCCGCTCCTCTCCAAGGCGGTGGCGGGCCGAATGCGATCAGGCCGCAGGCAATAAACACGGGCAGACCAACGATGAGCCTGATTTCGCAAAACTTTACAGGGGGACGGATGGCCGTTCCCCTTTTTTCTTTTTGACACCACCCTATCAGGCACATGTGACAAAACCGTCACCATGCTGACCCGACGGCCCGCACGCGAAAAAGCCGCGCGTAAACGGCGATTCCCCCCATTTTCCCCGTTCAAATTCCAGCAATCACCAAAATTTGCCCGCAAATTCTTCTAAAATCCGAAATATCAAAGTTAACGAAGGCCTAGCTTGGTTAACACGACCGAGGCAGCCTCATTTTGGTCACAATCCAAAGGCATTTCTGCACAAGTTGCGTAAAAGGTGGTGTAAAATGTTTTCGAAGTGTTTGGAGTCTATGCTCCGACGTCTTTCCGGGTTCAAAAAAGACGTTGATGGGGCCGCTACTGTAGAATTTGTGATGGTTGCACCGCTCTTTTTGGGGCTGGTTCTGGCAACTTTTGAATCCGGCTACATGATGACGCAATCCATGATGCTTGAACGCGGTCTGGACCGCACCGTGCGCGAATTGCGCCTCGGCCACAGCAGCGTTGAAACTCATTCAGAATTTAAGCAAAAAATCTGCGATCACACGCTGATTGTTCACAGTTGCCTAGCCAATATGGAACTAGAACTGGTGCCGATCAAAACGGCCGCTGATATCCCGACCTCGACCAAATGCAAGGACCGCACCGCCGATGTGGAACCGCAGGTGGATTTCGACCCCGGTGCCGAAGAAGAATGGATGTTCATCCGTGCTTGCGTTCTGGTTGACCCGATCTTTCCGCTAATCGGTCTAGGTCTGCACCTGCCTTTGAATAAAGACAATGCAATGGCTCTGGCCGCTTACGGCGTGTTTGTTAATGAGCCCAGCTAAAGAAAAGATGCCCCCCATGTGCTTGGTACAAAAACTTAAGGATTTTCGCGACGACGAGCGCGCAACGATCACGATTGAATTCGTGATTATCGCCCCGGTCTTGTTGTTCCTGCTTGCCCTTGGGTTCCAGTTTTTTGACGCCTTCAAATCCTATAGCCGCGCAGCCAAAGCGACCTATGCGATTGCCGATATCATTTCGCGGGAAAAAGACCCGATCGACGCCTCCTTCGATGCAAAGCTGCACGGCTTGCTAGAGGCGCTTTTGCCGTGGATCCAAGACGACAAAGCGATCCGCATGACCTCGATCAAATGGGATGTGGATGAAGACGACTATGAAGTGATCTGGTCCTGCGAAATCAATGGGTCCAAAGCCGCACTTGATTTTTACGCCTACAACCAGTTGACCACGGAAACCCTATCGACAGTGCAAAAATCGAAACTGCCGGACCTTGTGCCCGGCGATTCTGTGATTTTTGTGGAAACCCATATCCCCTATTCAGCCCTGTTTGATTATATCGGGCTTGGCAATTTGGTCTGGGAAAACGAGGTTGCCGTCAGCCCCCGGTTCAATGGTGAAGTTTTGCGCACGAACAACAACTGTAGCTAATTCGCTAAATCAGCCGCGGCCTTTGTCAAACGCCCCGGCTGATCGCCGCCACACCCGTGCGCGCCATATCAACCATGCCCAGCGGCATCATCATTTCCACAAAAGCATCGATCTTTTCGGGCTTTCCGGTCAGCTCAAACACAAAGCTTTCCAGCGTGCTATCCACCACGCGGGCGCGAAACACCTCTGATGTGCGCAGCGCTTCTACCCGCTTGTCGCCGGTGCATTTCACCTTCACCAAAGCCAGCTCGCGTTCCACGCTTGGGCCTTCAACCGTTAGATCATGCACCTCGTGCACAGGTACAATCCGGTCAAGTTGCGCTTTGATCTGTTCAATCACCGCAGGCGTTCCCGTGGTGACAATCGTGATCCGCGACAGGTTCCCGTCGTGATCCACTTCCGCCACGGTCAAACTGTCGATGTTATAACCGCGCCCGGCAAACAACCCGATCACACGGGCCAGCACGCCAGATTCATTATCCACCAAAACCGCCAAAGTATGCGTTTCCAGCGTATCGCTAAGATTGGAGCGTAGATTATAAGCGCTTTTGCGGTTTGCGCCTTTTTTGATGGCCAGTGCGTTCATGTCATTCGTCCCACAAAGCTAGAGGTTGTTGTGCATTCAATACCGGACGCCCATCACGGGGCAGGGCGGCGCGCGCGTCGATCAAGCGATCATAGAGCGGCGCGAAAATTCGTTTGAACCGCGCTGAAGTCGCGCCGTCCATTTCCAGCAAATGCCGATCCTTGATGCCGACATTCAGTTGCGTAAAGCGATTGGTCATCACTTCTTTGATGACAGACGCTTGCGCATCCAAACCCAATTCATCCGCGATCAGCGCGGCGCTCGCCTGCGTGTCAAACGCCAGATCATCGTAATAAAGCGGGCGCACATTAGGCAGGCTAAGCCAGGCCAACAGCGTATTGGTCTGGTGCTTGATCGGCTCTATCGTGTCTTCAATGCTGTGATATTCCGCAAAAGCCGGCTTGCCCTTGGCCCGCGCGCGCGCCCCGTGATCCAGCATCGACAGCGCAATATCGCGGGGATCGCGGTAAATCGCATGGGCCGTTGCGCGTCCCGTTTCCAGCAAGCGCACCACGCCCGGGTCAGGGCGCGTATGGGTCTTAATCGCAATCGGATAGCCCATGCCATCCGCCAGACCTTCC
>CAZBBZ010000373.1:0-3326 GCA_964489925.1 uncultured Rhodobacterales bacterium | reverse complement strand
ACAAAGGGTTCCAGAAATTCAGAAATCAATCCGCCGTTCCAACCCGCCGCTGTCATCACAGGTTCAAAGGCAAGCTTGATGCCGGTTTTTTCGTCATCAAACAGCCCCAAGCCTTCGGCGAGGCTGCCATCAACCGACATTTCCAACAACATGCGGTCGCGGTTGCTGTCCGTATCTGGAGCCGCATCTTTGACCAGTGATGCGCTCATAAAATGCACAATCTGGCTATGCTCAAATTGCCCGCGGACCTGCTCTGTTGCTAAATTCCCAAGCTTGTCCAACGCGCGTTCAATCGCGTCACGCGTCGATGGATCCGCTTTTGTCGGCACAGCGACGGTAATAAATGCGTGGTTCATAAAAATCCCCCAGTCAAAATCCGGTCAAAATTCCCGGTCTAATCCGACTACGCTGGACGCCTGCCCCCCCTCTTGTCAACCATGACGTGCGCGCGAAAACACAATTCGCAGTCGTTAGGTCCAGTGCGGCCATAGTCCTTGCCTCTGCCCTGCAACCTGCGCAAATGTAGCGCAATGAAAGCACTTGATAACATTGTGGCCCGTGCCTGCAGCGCCCCTGCCCGCATTGTCCTTCCCGAAGGCAACGACCCCCGTATTGCCAAGGCCGCCTTGCGCGCCGCGCAGGATGGCATGGCCAAGCCAACTTTGATTGGGGATCGTGACACGATTGTTACCCATCTTGGCGAGGGCGCCACGGCTTTGGACATCATGGAACGTCCTGACCCTGCACTGGCGGAAAAACTCGCCGCAAGCCTATATGACCTGCGCCGCGCCAAAGGCATGAGCCAAGAAGATGCCGCCAAGGAGATCGAAAAGCCGCTGTCCCTTGGCGCGATGCTGGTCAAAGAGGGTCATGCGGACGGCATGGTCGCAGGCGCGGTGCATACCACCGCTGACACCATTGCCGCGGCTTTGCGCATCATTGGGCGTGGGCCGGGCGCTAAGTCGATTTCCAGCTTTTTCATCATCGCGATGCCCGACGAGCGGACCTATATCTTTTCCGATTGCGGCTTGATCGTTGAACCCACCGCAGCCCAGCTTTCGCAAATCGCGATTGCGTCTGCGGGGTCTTATGCGGAATTGCTGATGGGCACGCCCAAGGTGGCGATGCTGTCGTTTTCCACCAAAGGAAGTGCCACCCACGAGCGTATCGACAAGGTGACCGAGGCTTTAGCGCTCGCAAAAACGGCCGCACCGAACCTGATGATCGACGGTGAACTGCAATTTGATGCCGCGATCGTGCCAGAGGTGGCCGCGTCCAAAGCGCCGGGTTCGGACATTGCGGGCGATGCGAATGTGCTGATCTTTCCTAATCTTGAAGCGGGCAATATCGGCTACAAGATTGCGCAACGCTTGGGGGGAGCGGCGGCGATTGGGCCCATTCTGCAAGGCTTGGCGCGCCCTGCAAACGATCTATCCCGTGGCTGCACTGAAGATGACGTCTATCACATGATCGCCGTCACCGTGGCCCAAGCCGCTACTCTTTCCTGAACTTCCAATAAGGCGACCGACATGGCTATTGAAAAACTCAAAACCGCTACAAAAACGCCCCTGACGGGTGCGGCGGATACGACACGGATCGTGACCGAGATGTTGGCAAAGATCGAAGCCGGGGGTGAAGAGGCCGCGACGCAATACGCCACTGACTTGGACAAATACACCGGACCTATCGTGATCGGTGAAGAGGCGATCGAAGAGGCGGCGAACAAAGTCTCTCAGCGGCTTAAAGACGACATCCAGTGGGCCTATGATCGGGTGCGCGGATTTGCTGAGGCGCAAAAAGCATCCATCCAAGAGTTTGAAACTGAGCTGTCCCCCGGCGTGTTCGCAGGCCAAAAGCTGATCCCTATGGACACGGTGGGCTGTTATGTTCCCGGCGGGCGTTATGCTCATGTTGCCAGCGCGATTATGAGTGTCGGCACGGCCAAGGTTGCAGGCGTGGATCATGTGACCGCGACCTCTGCGCCCTATGACAACAACGGGCCGCACCCGGCGATCACCTACACGATGAACCTATGCGGGGCCGATAGCATTTTGGCCCTTGGCGGTGTGCAGGGCATTGCGTCGATGGCTTATGGGTTGTTCACCGGGCGTCCGGCGCGGTTCTTGGCCGGGCCGGGCAATCGCTTTGTGGCCGAGGCCAAGCGCCAGCTGTTTGGGCGCGTTGGCATTGATATGATCGCAGGCCCGACCGAAATTGCGATTATCGCGGATGAAACCGCCGATCCGCAGCTGGTGGCCGAAGATTTGGTCAGTCAGGCCGAACATGGACCCGACAGCCCTGCGTGGCTGATTACCACCTCGCGCGACTTGGCGGATAAAGTGACCGCCCTGATGCCGGGGTTGATCGCCGCCCTGCCCGAAACTGCACGCAATGCAGCGACGTCGGCTTGGGAGGATTATGGCGAGATTGTTCTGTGCGACACGGACAGCGAGGCGGTGCAGGTATCGGACGATTATGCAGCTGAACATTTGGAAGTGATGACCGCCAAAAACGACTGGTACACCGCGACTTTGCGCAATTATGGCTCGTTGTTTGTGGGCGAAGAAACCACGGTGACTTATGGCGATAAATGCTCTGGCACGAACCATATCCTGCCCACCAAAGGGGCGGCCCATTACACGGGCGGCTTGTCGGTGCATAAGTTTATGAAGGTCGTCACCACGCAGCATATGACGCCGGAAGCGAACCGAGATTTGGCGCAAGTGGCCGCGCGAATTTCCCGCCTTGAAGGGATGGAAGCCCATGCGCGGTCAGGGGATGCGCGTCTTCGCAAGTATTTTCCCGGTGAAAACTTCGACACGAGTGCGGATTGATGACACCGGGCGCGCGCAATCTGATTACGGATGTGCCGGGGTTGAGTGTCGGCAACGCGCAAGAGGCAGCGCTAAAATCTGGCACAACCGTGCTGCTGGGCGATGCGCAGATGACAGCCGGCGTGCATGTGATGGGCGGTGCGCCGGGGACGCGGGAAACGGATTTGCTTGCCCCTGATCGGCTGGTCGAAAAGATTGATGCGATTGTTCTGTCGGGCGGCTCTGCTTTTGGGCTGGATGCGGCCTCTGGCGTGGTGGATGCGTTGCGCGAACAAGGGCGTGGCTTTTCGGTTGGGGATGCGATTGTGCCAATCGTTCCGGCGGCGATCCTGTTTGATCTGCTAAATGGCGGGGCGAAGGATTGGACGGTGAACCCCTACCCTGCCCTTGGGCGCCAAGCGCTTGGCAATGCGGCGCTGGATTTTGAACTGGGCAGCCACGGGGCTGGAACAGGCGCGACAGCAGCGCAGATTAAAGGCGGGCTAGGGTCTG
>CAZBBZ010000372.1:0-3333 GCA_964489925.1 uncultured Rhodobacterales bacterium | reverse complement strand
AGTGACTTTGCGGAAAATTGCAGACTATGTGCAAAGCACTAAGCCAGACCGGGGGCTGGCGATCTGCCCGTTGATCTACTTACTTTATGGTAGCCAGACACCCCTCGCTTACATGTGAAGCACCAAGCCTCGACCAAATCGCCAGCCCATGGGACGGTCTGGCGATGCCCGGCGCTTCGCTTGATTCCGGGCTTGGTGCGTAACATGAACGGCAGCAAAGTCCCCCTAACCGCCGTTCCCCAAAAAGCAAAAAGCCCCGCGCAACCGCAGGGCTTTCAAATTCAGTGCAACAAAGGAAACGCTTAAGCCGCTGTTTGCGCTTTGATGATGTCTTTTTTCACTTTCAACGCGTTGGCGGAAAGTTCAGCATCTTTGGCTTTTGCCAAGAACGCGTCCAAACCGCCCCGGTGATCCACCGTGCGCAAGGCCGCCGCAGAAATGCGGAAGCTAAAGCCTTTGCCCAGCGTTTCGCTTTGTAGCGTAACCGCATTTAGGTTAGGCAAGAACCGCCGACGGGTTCTGTTTTTGGCATGGCTGACGTTGTTGCCGGACATTGGGCCCTTGCCAGTCAGTTCGCATACTCTGGACATCGCATAAATCCTGTCATCACTCATCGCCGTGCAAATTCGAGTCGCAGGCGGTACTAAATCCGAGCGCGCTGAATAGACAAGGCAGCAGGCCACGTCAAGCGACCCAAACCATTTTTACCCTATTCATTTCAATCAAAACACGCGCAAGGGCATCAAAACAGACATTAAACTGTCACAGAACGCCAATAAAGGCGCGCGGATGAACATTTTAGTCTTATGCACCGGCAACTCTGCACGGTCGATCCTGTTAGAGTGCATCCTAAACCGCTTGGGCCGCGATAGCGTTCACGCGCAATCCGCAGGGTCCAAACCCGTTGGCAAAGTGAACCCCTATGCGGCAACCTTGCTGCTGGACATGGGGTATGACGTACGCGATCTTAGCTCAAAGTCTTGGGACGCCTTTGCCGCACCCGGCGCGCCGCAAATTGATTTGGTCATCACGGTTTGTGATAATGCGGCTGGCGAAACCTGTCCGTTGTTTCCAGGTCAGGCCACAAAGGTCCATTGGGGCATCCCTGATCCAGCCGCCGTTACCGGAACGGATGCGGAAATCGAAGCCGCGTTTCGCACCGCTTATGACCGCTTACACGGGTTTGCCGAAAAGCTGTTGGCCCTTGACCTTGCCCGTCTAAGTCCGCAGGACTTGGCGAAACAAGCATATCAAATCAGAACAAAAGCGGCCGCATGAACAGACTACTCGCCGAAGGCTTAGGCACTGCATTTTTGCTCGCGACCGTTATCGGCTCTGGCATCATGGCCGAGACCTTGGCGGGCGGTAACGTCGCGATTGCGCTGCTCGGGAACACCATTCCCACGGGCGCGATCCTTGTGGTGTTAATCACGATATTCGGGCCTATTTCCGGCGCGCATTTTAACCCGGCGGTAACGCTGGCCATGCGCATGACCGGGAACATTGAAAGCCGCGAGGCGGTTTTGTTCGTGATTGCGCAAATCATCGGGGGCTTGGTGGGCATGTTGGTGGCCCACGGCATGTTTGCCGAAGACTTGTTGCAGCTTTCAACCAAGGCGCGCACAGGATCGGCGCAATGGTTTTCTGAATTCATCGCGACCTTTGGTTTGGTGTTGCTGATTTTTGGCGGCATCCGCCATGCGCCTGCGCAAATTCCTATGTTGGTGGGGCTTTATATTACGGCCGCCTATTGGTTCACGGCCTCCACCAGCTTTGCCAATCCCGCCGTGACGATTGCACGCTCGTTCAGTGATACGTTTGCCGGGATCAACCCCGCGCATATGCCACTGTTTATTGTGGCGCAGATCATAGGTGCGGTGATTGCGGTTCTGGCGGCAAAGCAGTTGTTTATCGACCAAGACTAAGCCTGCTTGCGCGCCCGCACCACTTGCGGCACATCTTTTGCCATGTTGCAGCTTGCTGAAATACATTCCGGCGACCCAGAACCCTGCCCTGCTGGTTTCAACCTTGTGTCTTACGTGTTGCGTCATGCTGAGATCACGCCGGACAAGATCGCTTTGGTGGAAATCGCGCCGGATTTGTCCAGCCGCGACATCTCTTATGGAAAGCTGCGCCAGATGGTGTTGTCCACTGCAACTGGTTTGCAGGATTTAGGCTTTGGCAAAGGCGATAGGCTGGTTTTACGCCTTGGCAATAGTTTGAAGTTCCCAATCGCGTTTCTGGCAGCCATTGCGATTGGGGCGGTGCCAGTGCCAAGCTCTGCTGCTTTGACGGAAGCTGAATTTGCGGGATGCCTTTCGGTTTTGGGCGATGTGGCGGGGATTATTTGTGATCCAGAGCTAACGCCAAGCGTGGGCCAGCATCGCGTTATTCTGGCAGATGATCTGGACGCGATGCAAGGATGCGCGCCTTGCGACATTGCCGCGTCAGAACCCGATGATCCGGCCTATATCATTTTCACGTCTGGCTCGTCTGGGCAGCCCAAGGCGGTGGTTCATGCCCACCGCGCGGTTTGGGCGCGCCGGATGATGTGGCGCGATTGGTACGGGCTGCGCGCTGAGGATCGCTTGTTGCACGCGGGCGCGTTGAACTGGACCTATACGCTTGGCACAGGTTTGATGGACCCTTGGGCGATTGGGGCGACGGCATTTGTGTTCGCAGGCAAAGGGGAGCGCGCCCTTTGGCCCAAGCTGATTGCAGCCCATGACATTACGATTTTCGCCGGGGCGCCGGGCGTGTTTCGCCAAATCTTGCAAAGCGCGGCTTTGCCGGCCATGCCGTCTTTGCGTCATGGGTTATCAGCGGGTGAAGGTTTGCCTGAAGCCGTTTCTAAAAACTGGACGACACGCACGGGAAGGCCGATTTTGACCGCTTTGGGCATGAGCGAGTGTTCGACTTATATTTCAGCCCGCCCCGACGGGACGCCCCCCTGCCCGCAAAGCGGACGCCGGGTCGCGATCCTTGGCGCGGAGGGGACGGTGTTGCCCTGTGATCAAACCGGGCAGTTGGCGGTTCACCGCACGGATCAAGGTTTGATGCTGGGCTATTTGCAAGGCGGCAAGGTCGAGCTGCCGCTGGTAGGGGATTGGTTCATCACTGGCGATCTGGCGCGTATGTCGCGCGATGGCTCGCTGTGTCACGATGGCCGGGCAGATGATCTGATTACCGCAGGCGGGTTTCGCATTGCCCCCCAAGACGTTGAAACCGCAGTGCGCACGCACCCTGATGTGGAAGACTGCGTGGCCGTGGGCATTCAGACCCCAAGCGGTGCGATGATCGTGGCGGCCTTTTATTCTGGAGATGCCCCGATTG
>CAZBBZ010000371.1:0-3359 GCA_964489925.1 uncultured Rhodobacterales bacterium | reverse complement strand
GCTGAAATGACCAGCTTGGCGGCTTCTTCCACCGACATATCAAGGATGACAACATCCGCGCGGGGCACAAACAACAAAAAGCCCGACGTGGGGTTCGGCGTGGTCGGCAGAAACACCGACAACATTTCCGCTTCGCCAGAACGCGCCGGAATTTCGCCCGTCGTCGCCGTTGACACAAAAGCCATCGCCCAGATGCCCTTGCGTGGATATTCGATCAGACAGGCGTTTTGAAAAGACGTGTTGGACTGGGAAAAGATCGTTTCAACGATCTGTTTCACTGCATTATATATAGAGCGCACAATCGGCGTGCGATCCACCAGTTGTTCGCCCCAACGCAAGAACTGGCGGCCAAACAGACCTTTGGTCAAATAGCCAACGATGGTTGTGACCATCAAAAAGACAAACACCCCAAAGCCCGGAATATCTTGGCCCAGCAAGGTGTCGGGGCGATAGCGCGCCGGAACAAGCGGCAGAACACGGTCGTCAATGAAGCCGACAAAAATCCAGATCAGATAGACCGTCAGCATGATCGGTGCGACGACGACAAGGCCCGTTAGAAAATTGCTACGCAGCCGCTGCATGAACGACATGCGTGGTTTCTTGCCGCGAGGGCGCGTTTTCTTTTGCCGCTGCTGAACCATAATAATCCCTACTTCACTATGCCCTATTTAGGGGGCGCTCAAGCGCAGTGCAACGGGAAGTCATTCACGTATCACGGCGCGTAAGTTGCGCCAAATCGACCGCAAGAGCGCTTGCGAGGCGCGCATTGTTTTTAATCAGCGCGATGTTAGCAACCAATGAATCGCCATTCGTCAATTCAAAGATGCGTTGCAATAAAAACGGCGTGACAGACTTGGCGGCGATGCCTTGCGCATGCGCTTCTCCCAAAGCCTGTTGGATCAAAGGTTCAAGCGTCGCGCGCGGGATTTCGTCGTTCGTTGGAATTGGGTTAGCAACCAACATGCCCCCCGACAGCCCAAGGCGCGCACGTTCAATGATAGATTGGGCGATATCCTGCGTGCTGTGGCTTGAAAGCGGCGAGGGCAAACCACTGGATTGGGACCAAAAAGCCGGAATTTCGCTTTGACCATAGGTAATGACCGGCACGCCGTTGGTTTCCAACACCTCTAGGGTTTTGGGAATATCCAAGATCGCCTTGGCCCCCGCGCAGACCACCGCGACCGGGGTTTGTGCAAGTTCGGTGAGATCAGCAGACACATCAAAACTGAGCTCTGCCCCGCGATGCACGCCACCAATGCCGCCTGTGGCAAAAACATTGATGCCTGCAAGATGGGCGGCAATCATGGTGGCCGCCACCGTGGTCGACCCTGTGGCCCCGCGCGCAATCGCCACCGCCAAATCCGCGCGCGAAAGTTTCATCACGTCCTTGGCTTGAGCCAGCGCGCTGAGTTGCCCGGCATCAAGACCAACGTGCAGCGCGCCATCCAGCACGGCGATGGTCGCCGGGGTAGCCCCTGCTGCGCGCACCTCCGCTTCGACCGATTGGGCGGTTTCTAGGTTTTGCGGATAAGGCATCCCGTGCGTAATGATCGTACTTTCCAACGCAACGACCGGGGCGTTGTTCGCCATCGCATCCGCGACATCGACGCTTAAGCGAACCGTGCTCAACCGCTCTTGCCCGAGATATGCGCCGCAGCCGCATCCGCTGCGCGAATAAGACAAGAAGCCGGGTGTTCGCCATCGACTTCGCCTGCCAAGAAGCCAGCCATAAACGCATCCCCTGCCCCGGTGACGCCGGTGACTTCAACTTCGGGCGGGGTGACAGACAAAACGTTGCCGTCCCTAGATATGGTCGCTTCATGGGGGCCATCTGTAACGACCGCGCCGCCGCAGGTTGCCGCCAACGCCTTTGCCGCCTCGCGGCTGGTGGCATAGCTTTCGCCCATCAATATTTCCGCCTCTATCCGGTTAAGGAAAATCGTGCCGCGTCCAGATTCCAAAATGGCCCGCATCCGATCCGCCTTGCCGGGGCTCGCAGGTACAAAGAACAGCTTGGCATTTGCCAAAAGCGGTCCACTGGCAATTTCTGCCAATACATGTTCGGGCAAATTTCCGTCGATCACCGCCAACCCATCATAGCCAGACGCCTCGCTGCCAAGCCGCCCATCGCGCAGCGGCGCAAGTAAAGACGACCCCGCGCGTTCAAGCGACTGACAATCAGCAATAGCGGCAAAAACTTCGCCATCTGGTCCCTCGATCGCAAGATAGCTGTCGGTCGGCTCATTCACACGGGTGACAAAACCACAATCAATGCCCGCGCCCGTTAGATCTTCGATCAAACGCTGACCTTCAAGATCTTGGCCGATCACCGACATCAGCAGCGGGCGCGCGCCTTGGGCAAGCAGCGCGTTGGCCACATTCAGGGCAACCCCGCCCGTGCGCCGTGCAATTACGCCGGGGCTATCGTGTCCGGGGGTCATAACATGCTCGGCGCGGGCAATGATGTCCCAAAGGGCCGAGCCAATACATAGTATAGGTGTAGTGCTCATAATTGGCACTGGTGTCGGAATTCAGCGCTATTGGCAAGAGCGCTTCATACAACAAAGGGTTATGCGGGCGATTGTGCCGATCAAAGTGAAGCAATGAACGCGTGGGTTAAGCGCGTTTTTGGCCGACGCTGGCGCCAATGCTGGCGATTCCAAGGACGTTTAGCACCTTGGCCTCGATATCGGCGGCGTTCAGTTGGGCCACTGCATACATCGCCGCCGGGCTCGCTTGGTCGACAAAGGTATCGGGCAAGACCATCGAGCGGAACTTCAGACCTGCATCAAAACCGCCGCTTTCGGCGATATGTTGGGCCACATGGCTGGCAAAACCGCCGATTGCGCCTTCTTCGATGGTAATCAGCGCTTCGTGATTGGCGATCAGATCGTCGATCAGCGCGGTATCAAGCGGCTTGGCAAAGCGCGCATCGGCAATCGTGGGTTTGATGTTTTTCACGGCGAGGTTCTCGCAAGCTTTTTCTACCTCAAACAGCCGTGCGCCAAAGTTGAGGATCGCGACCCGGTCGCCTTGCGCCAAGATACGGCCCTTGCCGATTTCAAGCGGTTGGCCCCGTTCAGGCAAGGCAACGCCCGTACCTTCGCCACGAGGAAAGCGAAACGCGCTGGGACAATCATCAAGGGCAGCGGCCGTGGCCACCATATGGACCAGCTCTGCTTCGTCAGCGGCGGCCATGACAACAAAGCCCGGTAGGTTCGCCAAAAACGCCGTGTCAAAGCTACCCGCATGGGTCGCACCATCCGCGCCCACAAGCCCCGCGCGATCAATCGCAAAGCGCACCGGCAGGCGCTGAATGGCCACATCATGCACAACCTGATCATAGCCACGCTGCAAAA
>CAZBBZ010000370.1:0-3373 GCA_964489925.1 uncultured Rhodobacterales bacterium | reverse complement strand
CCCCACCTGCATCAGTGGCGCGGATCATGCCATCGCCAATGGTCAGCTCTGCATCCGGCGCAATATTCATCCGCTCGGTGATCTGCGCGCGCATCGCGGTTCCTGAAAGCTTTGCTGCATTGCCCGAAACGAACGTCTGGCGCGAGGCAGATGTTTTCCCCCCATCCGGTGTCACATCTGTATCTGGGCCAATAATTTCAATCTGATGAACAGGCAGCCCCAACGCGGTTGCAAAAATCTGCGCAATCACTGTGTTGGACCCTTGGCCAATATCCGTCGCGCCTTGGTGCAGCACGACCGTGCCATCCGCGCGAATACCCGCTTTGATGGTCGAAGGGTTTCCAAGCCCGGTATTGCCGCAACCATACCAGCCAGCAGCTACACCAACGCCGCGCTTAATAGTACGGTTTTGCCCGTTGCGCCCTTCAGCCTCGGTCCGTTCAGCAATCCAAGCGGGGCGCAGCGCTTCAAGACAGGCTTTGATACCGACGCCTTGCGCAAATGTTTGTCCACAAACGGTGGCTTGCCCGTTTTCCAGCGCGTTCAAAATACGAAACTCTAGCGGGTCCATGCCCAGCTTAAGCGCCAGCTCATCAAACAGGCTTTCTTGCGCAATCGCGGATTGCGGCACGCCAAAGCCGCGAAACGCTCCTGCGGGGGGATTGTTCGTGAATACCCCGGTCGCTTCGGCCCGGTAGTCGCGAATATGATAGGGGCCAGAGCCATGTACCGGCACGCGCACCGCCACCGTCGGCCCCCAACTGGAATATGCGCCAGTGTCGAAGGTGCCGGTAAAGTCCATGCCGCAAAGCTGCCCGTCACGGGTCGCACCAATCTTGAGCGAGATGTCAGACGGGTGCCGTTTCGTCGTGCTTTGCATAGATTCACGGCGGCTGTAGGTCAGGCGCACAGGCTGCCCGGTCTTGAGCGCGCCAAGCGCCAGATAGGGTTGCACGGATACGTCTAGTTTTGATCCAAATCCGCCCCCGGTCGCACTGGGGATCACGCGAATGCGCTTACGATCCATGCCCAAGACCAATTCGAGCGTGTCGAGATCCATCACAGGGGCTTGGGTGCAGGCATGAACCTCGACCCGGTTCCCGTCCATGCGGGCAAATCCGGCCTCGGGCTCGATATAGCCGTGTTCTACAAAACCGCTGGTAAAGCGCGCCTCCACAGTTTCATCCGCGCGGGCAAGGGCTGATGCGGGATCGCCCGTTGCCACAAAGCCCACGCACATCACGTTGTTGTCGCGCCCCTCGTGCAACTGCGTGGCGTCCCCCGCTTGGGCGGCGTTCGGGTTGCTGAGCGCTGCGCGTTCTTCCCAAGTCACCGGAAAGTCGTTTGGATCAAAGGTGGCGATCGCATCCGGCGTGCCGATAATGGCCGCGACCGCTTCGCCGCGAAACCGGGTTTCTGTCTCTGCAAACACAGGCTGGTCTTGGAAACCGGGGATCACGCCAAAAGCGTTCTGCCCTTTGATGTCAGAGGCATCCAAACAGGCCACAACGCCTTTCGTTTGGGCCACAAAGCGATCAAGGTCGCCAAGTGTGAAGCTCGCACGTGGAAAAGGCGCGCGGATCACCAAGATTTCCAAGCACCCGGGCGGGGCGATGTCATCGCCAAACACTTCTGTGCCTGCGATCTTGGTTGCGCCATCAACCCGCGCAATCGCATCACCCACATGGCCCGGCGCCTGCCGCGCGATGCCGACTGCACCGCAGACCGCATCAATAATCTTGCGATAGCCCGTGCATCGGCACAGCACACCGCCAAGGGCATCTTTCGCCTGTTCTTCGCTAGGCTTCGGGTTTTCCCGCAGCAAGGCCGTGGCCGATGCCATCATACCCGGCGTACAAATTCCGCATTGGGCGGCACCATGGGCCTCAAAACTTTTGCCCAAAGCTTGCACCAATGGGTCGCGGCGATGCAGCCCGGCGGGGGTTTCAACGCACCGCCCTTCGGCCTGATGCGCTGCCGTCAAACAGGCACAGACAGGCGCACCATCAAGCAGCACGGTACAAGCGCCGCAGTCCCCTGCATTACAGCCGATTTTCACATCCCGCGCGCCTAACTGTTCGCGCAACACCTCGGACAGGCGCGCAGCCGGAGCGGGCTCAACTTCAACCGCTTGGCCGTCCAGCTCGAACCTTAAGCGCGATACCTCAGTCATTGCTTGATCCATTGTTGGCGGCCTGCGCGATTGCGCGGGCGCATTGTTCTGCTACGACGTCTAGGCGGAACGTGCCTGAACCGCGCACATCATCAATGGGGGACAGGCACTCCAAATGCGCAGGCTCGATGCGAACCTCGTCCTTATGTTGGCCAATTAGGTCTTTTTCAAGCGCGCTTAGGCGCTGGGCAACCGGCGAACAGGCCCCGACCGCCACGCGCGCCGTGTCGATGCGCCCCTTTGCATCGCAGCGGATAAGAGCGGCGGTCATGGTCATAGAAATCACCAGATACCGCCGCGCGCCGAGCTTTTGAAACGCGGAGCCTGCGCCCGTCGGGAGCGTTGGGATTTCAATAGCAGTGAGCAGTTCGTCTGCTGCTAGATCGACCTTGCGCACCCCGGTTATGAAATCGGTAAGTGGCACATGGCGCACCCCACGCGCGGCACTAGACACCTCGACCACCGCATCAAGCGTCAACAAGGGCGGCACACCGTCTGCTGCGGGGGAGGCATTGCACAGGTTCCCCGCAATCGTGCCTGCGTTTTGGATTTGAACACTACCAACTTCGCGCGACGCGGCCTTTAGCCCGTCAAACGCAGGCGGCAGATCGGCCGCGATTATGTCGCTCCAGGTGGTGGCAGCGCCGATGCGAAAGCCCGTCGCACTTGCGGTGATGCCTTTCAACGCCTCAACCCGGGTCACATCGATCAGAGTTTGCGGCGCTTTGCCTTGCTCTAGGCTTGGATAAACATCCGTACCGCCCGCAATCAGCGTGGCCGATTTTTCCGCCACAAGGGTCAGCAGATCGGGCAGTTTTGTGGGGACGTAAACAGACAACTCTGTCTCCAGGTATTTATCGTACACGAGCGGTACTAGATTGATGATATGACAGGGCGCGGGCTTGTCAATGATTTGGGATCAACTTGGTGCTACATTTTGCGGACTTGCAGAAGGTTGGTGAAGTTGCGATGACTTCCGCCTGATAAAATTCACTTTTAGATCGGCTTGGAACTGCCAATGAACCTACGTCCAGATGTGTTGGTGATTGGCGGGGGCAATGCAGCCCTTTGTGCGGCGATTTCTGCGCGCAAAAAGGGGGCAAGTGTCACGCTGCTGGAAGCCGCCCCCAAGCCCTATCGCGGCGGCAATTCGCGCCACACCCGCAACTTTCGCTGTATGCACCAAGGTCCATTGGGACG
>CAZBBZ010000369.1:0-3378 GCA_964489925.1 uncultured Rhodobacterales bacterium | reverse complement strand
CTCTAGCCGCCCCGCTTGCCCACGCTAAAGATATCCAATCTGTGATCCTTGCAGGCGGCTGTTTTTGGTGCGTCGAAGCAGATATGGACAAGGTTGATGGCGTCATCAAAACCGTCAGCGGCTTTGCTGGCGGTACGGTCAGAAACCCGTCATATAAGCAAGTCGTGCGCGGTGGCACGGGTCACTACGAGGTGGTCGAGGTCACATATGACGCCGATATCATTCCGCTGGAGGGTCTATTGAACCGCTTCTGGCGCTCGATTGATCCCACTGATGCGGGCGGGCAGTTCTGTGATCGCGGCGATACCTATCGCACCGCGATTTTCGTTGATCGCGCCGAGATGTCGGTTGCCGAAGCGACCAAATCAGCCGCCGAAGCCGAGCTTGGCAAATCCGTGGTCACGCCCATCCTAAAAAGCGCAAAGTTCTACCCCGCAGAAGAATACCATCAGGATTACTACAGAAAGTCAGAAGTCGTCCTGACCCGTCGCGGGCCGAAATCCAAAGCCAACGCTTATCAGTTTTATCGCAATGCTTGCGGGCGTGATGCTGGGGTGAAAGCGGTTTGGGGCAGCGCGTTTAAGGGATCATAAGCGCGCAGCGCCCGCTCATTCGCAAGCTACTCCACCGATTTGACGCGCAGCTTTTCCACATTGGGCACCGCATCAGGCGCGTCCTCTTCGAACTCAAAACTTTCCAAGCGCCGGGCACGGCCACCCGCCTTGCCCGCGCTGATTTTGATGTCTTCGATATCCTTGCTGGCCTGCGCAAAATGCGTGTCCAGCTTGCCAACCCGCTCGCCCAGCCGCTCTGTATCTTTATACAAAAGCGCCAACTCGCGGCGGATAGCACCCGCTTGTTTCTTCATCCGCGCGTCTTTCAAAATCGCGCGCATGGTGTTCAGCGTGGCCATACAGGTCGTGGGCGAAACGATCCAAACCCGCGCGTCAAAGCCTTCACGAACCACATCAGGAAAATTCGCGTGCAGTTCCGCGTAAACCGCTTCTGAGGGCAAGAACAACAGCGCCCCATCTGCCGTTTCCCCGTCAATGATGTAGCGCTCTGCAATCGCGCGAATGTGGTGGCGCACGGAAGAACGCAAAGCTGACGCCGCCGCGCGCAGTTCCAAATCGCTCGTGGCTGTGCGCAAGGCTTCATAAGCTTCAAGCGGAAATTTACTGTCCACGGCAATCGGTCCCGGCGGGTTGGGCAAATGGATCAAACAATCCGCCCGTTTGCCGTTGGATAACGTCGCCTGAAACGAATAGGCATCGGGTGGCAGCGCCTTTGATACGATATCGTTCAGCTGAATTTCCCCAAACGCCCCGCGCGTCTGCTTGTTGGACAAAATATCCTGCAAACTCAGCACATCGCCCGACAGCTTTTCAATCTTGGTTTGCGCCCGATCAATGGTTTCTAGGCGCTGCTGCAAATCCCCAAGCGAGCGCGCTGTGCGGGTCGAGGTACCATGCAGGCTTTCGCCCATAGATTTTTGCACATCCTCCAGCCGCTGTTCCATGGTTTGCAGCATCTTGGCCTGCGCCATCACTTGGGTTTCCGTCACCGCTTGCAAACGCCCGGATAATTCCATCTGGCCACGATCCAAATTATGCACCGTGCTGCCAAGCGCCTGTAAATGCTGCGCCAAAGGTTCTGCCGCGCGCGCGGACCGTCCCGCTGCGCGGATTGCGAGATATACCATGATGAACAGCAACAAGAGGATCGCGACACCCGCAATCGCGCTAAGAACATAGGGATCATCGATCCGCAGCGAAACGTCACCAATGGTTATCATCGCCGCCCAAACAGTTTTTCAATATCCTCAAGCGCCAAGGTCACATAGGTGGGCCGCCCGTGATTGCATTGGCCTGACAATGGCTCTGCCTCCATCTGGCGCAACAGCGCGTTCATTTCCGCCGCAGTCATGGCGCGCCCCGAGCGGATCGACCCATGACAAGACACCCGCGACAGGATCGCATTGATCCGCATTTCTAGGGTCGTGGATTTGCCTTGATCCGCCAGTTCATCAGCAATATCGCGCAAAATCTGCGCCGGGTCCGCTTGGCCCAAAATCGCAGGCACCGCGCGGATCGCAACCGCGCCTTGGCCAAAGGGTTCAATTTCCAGCCCCATCGCCGATAGATCATCCGCAATGTCCAACACCAAAGCAGCATCCGGCAGGTTCACTATCTCGGGGATCAACAAGGCTTGGCTTGGCACTGCGCGCGTGGCCATTTGGGTTTTTAGCTGCTCATAAACCAGCCGCTCATGGGCCGCATGTTGATCGACGATAACCATGCCACCGGATGTTTGCGCCACGATGTAATTTTCATGAATTTGCGCCCGCGCCGCCCCAAGGGGACCGGCTTCTGGTTCAGCGGTCTCGTGCGGCTCTGGCGCTTCAAACCGGGCAGAGGGTGTGGCGGTTTCTGCGAACCCCGGCGTGATTGAATGGGCAGGACGCGATGCCATATCCATCTGGTAAATCGGTGCGACGGGCCGCTCTGCTTGAAACGCGCCCAGCACACCATCTGCTACCGTGCTTGAAGCCCGATGCCCGTGTTCTGCCAAGCCGTGCCGAATGGCCGAGATCATCAGCCCGCGCACAATTCCTGCATCGCGAAAACGCACCTCGGATTTCGCAGGATGCACATTCACGTCCACCAAGGGCGGCGGGCAATCCACATAAAGCACCGCCACAGCATGGCGATCATGGCTCATGACATCACGGTAAGCCGCACGCAGCGCCCCGGTGAGCATCTTGTCCCGCACCGGGCGGCCATTGACGAACAGAAACTGCGCTACCGCCGCGCCTTTGGAAAAGGTCGGCAGACCCGCGCGTCCGCTTAGCGTCAAACCATCGCGCGTGGCAGAGACTTCGAAACTGTTCTGAAGAAACTCCGCCCCTAAGATTTGCGCCATCCGCGCGGCGGCAGCGTCACCTTCCAAGCCACCAGCGCCCGGCAGATCAAGCATCTTGCGCGGCGCATCTGTGCGATCAGTCAGGGTAAAGCTCACTTGCGGGCTCGCCAGCGCCAAGCGCTTTATTGTGTCACTAACAGCGCGCGCTTCCGCTTGATCCGTGCGCATAAACTTCAGCCGGGCAGGGGTCGCATAAAAGATATCGCGCAAGCTGACTTTGGTGCCTTTCGCGCGCGCCGTGGGGCGGGGGGCCGAGAGCCGTCCAGCCTCGGCAGAGATCAACCAACCGCCATCGCTTTGCAGCGCGCGGCTTTCGATGTCGAGCCGCCCAACCGCCCCAAGCGAGGGCAGGGCTTCCCCGCGAAAGCCGAAATATTCGATGTTCACCAAATCATGCCCGTCGATTTTAGACGTGGCATGGCGGGTCAGTGCCAATTCCAGTTCCTCGCGCGGGAT
>CAZBBZ010000368.1:0-3396 GCA_964489925.1 uncultured Rhodobacterales bacterium | reverse complement strand
CTTACGGTTGTGCGTTTAATCGATCTCGACTCGGGAGGTGTGGTCCTTATGTCTAATCGTGAAGACGAAATTTGGAATTTAGTGCAATTGGTTGCCCCAGTTGCGACAAGTAAACCATCGTTGCGTGCCATTGCTGTTGCGGTTCTTCGGGCAACAGAAACCGGTGATACTGATGTGATCCGTCGTTATGTTGCGCGTGATTTGATGCAGCATAATGTTCTTGTTCCTGATGGACGTGAAGCCATCATTCAAGTGGTTGAAAAGCTTTATAAGCTGAACGGAACTTGCGAAGTTTTACGTGTATTTGGCGATTACGATCATGTTGTGACCCACAACCGTGTACGGTTTGGCGATTTCGATCTGGTTGGTATGGATGTGTTTCGCTTTGAGCAGAACATTATCGTCGAACATTGGCAAAATCGTACAGATTTCGTGCCAGCCAAGGATGATCCGTTGCGTATGGTGAATGGAAACCGCGACGTATGGAACTATGATGCAACCGAAGAAACCACGTTGAACGTGCTTCAAGGGATTGCGAATGTGGGAAAAATTGTTGATCGCGACATATTGCTCCAATACCTCGACGATGATTTGGCGCATCACAATGTGGTTCTGGAATCTGGTGCAGAAGCGATGGTGCAGTGTCAAAAAGACTCTGTTGCCAACGGCTATTGGGATGGTCTGACAACCTATCACAAAGCGATATGCGAAGGTGATTTTGTGTTTCTGATGTCCCAAGTCACAATTAATGGCAATGATGTCGCTGTCTTTGAAATTTTGCGGTGGGACGCTGGCAAAGTGGTGGAACGTTGGGACATCATGGAAGTGATCCCGGAGAAGGCTCTTTGGGTCGGTAAGACTGCAAAATTCTGATGCGATCATAGCTTTGAATTGCATAATTTATGACCCAAATTGGCAAAATTGGCACAAAATTGCCTTTGGGGGTTTGATGTTGGGCCTTTGAATCAATACATGAAGAACCTGAAAGAAATTGTGCTGTGTTAATGTTGGCGAACGAATGGTTCGTTTTGACGCAGCAAATGTGGGAGATGAGTAATGCTCAACAATATTGGCCTTCCTGGGATTTTGCTGATCGCAGTCGTGGTTTTGGTTCTATTTGGCCGAGGTAAGATTTCCTCGCTCATGGGCGAAGTCGGAAAAGGGATCACCAGCTTCAAGAAAGGCGTGCAAGAAGGCAAAGACGAGCTTGATGCCGCCGTAAGCGAAGAAACCATCGACGTGACCCCCGAAGAAGAAACCGTTAAGCGCGGTTGATCCGCGCTTTTGGCTTCAAGACGTTTGCGGGGCATCTAATACATGTTTGATATCGGTTGGCTGGAACTTATGGTGATCGGCATTGTTGCGCTGATTGTCGTGGGGCCAAAGGATTTGCCGGGCATGTTCCGCACGGTGGGCAAGTTTATCGGCAAGGCAAAGGGCATGGCGCGCGAGTTCCAACGCTCTATGGAATCGGCAGCTGATGAGGCTGGCTTGAAAGAGGCGACCGATACACTGAGCTCGATTAAAGACCCGCTGGCGGATGTGCGCACCTCGGCGAAGAATTACGCCAAGAACTATACCACCCAAAAGGATCAAAAGGCTGATAAAGAGCCCGTTGATTGGGTGGCCGAAGGGGAGCGGATCGCCTCACCTGCGGCAAAAGCTACAAGTGAGACGGCCAAAGCTGAAGCGGCAGCGAAGGCGGCGCAAAAACCGGCGCCTAAAGCCGCGGCTGCGAAAAAGCCTGCGGCAAAGAAGCCAACTACTAAGACGGCCTCCAAAGCACCTGCGGCAAAGAAAGCCGCCAAAGCCAAAAGCGCCCCCAAAAAGCCAGCCGCCAAGAAAAAGCCGGCACCAAAGTCCGCTTCAAAGGCGACGTGATGGATAAGACGATTAAATGAGCACTTCTGATATGAGCGAAATTGAAGACAGCTCTGCCCCCCTGATCGAGCATTTGGCGGAGCTGCGCACGCGGCTGATCCGCTCGGCCATCGCGTTTTTGATCGGCATGATCATATGTTTCACCGTGTGGAACCCGATTTACAATTTTTTAACGCGCCCCTTGTGCGATGCGCTGGCGACCAGCGGGCAGGATTGCGAGCTGATCTTCATCAAGCTGCAAGAAGGTTTTATGGTCGCTATTCGCATCTCACTTTTGGGCGGTTTCATTCTCGCATTTCCGGTGATTGGCCATCAGATGTGGCGCTTTGTGGCGCCGGGGCTTTATCGCACGGAAAAGAATGCGTTTCTGCCGTTTCTGATCGCCTCTCCTGTCTTGTTTTTCATCGGCGCGGCCTTTGCGTTTTACGTGGTCACACCGTTGGCGTTTGACTTTTTCCTAGGGTTTCAACAGGGCGCAGTCCCTGAAGCGGGCGAAGTCACAGGCGAAATGGCTGCGATTGCCTTTCAGGGGTCCGCGGCGGAATACCTGTCTTTGACTATGAAATTCATTATCGCCTTTGGTCTATGTTTCCAATTGCCCGTTCTTTTGACCCTTATGGGCAAGGCGGGTTTGGTATCTGCCCAAGGTCTGCGCGATGTGCGCAAATATGCGGTTGTCGGTATTTTGGTTCTGGCCGCTGTTGTGACGCCGCCGGATGTGATTACGCAGGTGATCTTGTTCGTGGTGGTTTACGGTCTCTATGAGATTTCGATCCAACTGGTTAAGATGGTTGAAAAGCGCCGTGAAGACGAATTGCGCGAGCAAGGTTTGCTTGACGACGAGGACGCATGAGCGATCCGCTGGAACGGATTGCTGCAGCACTAGAGCGCATGGCGCCGCCCAAAGCGACGCTGCCAGATTTAAGCGAGGCTGCGGCGTTCGTATGGTCCAGTGATCCAGATCAGTTGCAGCCCGTTAAGCGGGTGAACCGGGTTCCGATAGAATTGCTCGTGGGGATTGATAACGCGCGCGACACGTTGCTGGCCAACACTCAGCAATTTGCGCGCGGTCTGCCTGCCAATAATGCCTTGCTGTGGGGCTCGCGCGGGATGGGTAAATCCTCGCTCGTAAAGGCCGTGCATGGCGCGGTCGATGGCTTGGTTTTGATCGAGATTTTGCGAGAAGATTTGCCAACGCTTGGACGCTTGATGGAAATGTTGCGCGGGGCGGACGCGCGGTTTTTGCTCTTCTGTGACGATCTATCGTTTGAAGCGGAAGATGCGCATTATAAATCGCTAAAGGCGGTTTTGGATGGTGGCGTTGCGGGGCGCCCGGAAAACGTGTTGTTTTATGCCACGTCGAACCGACGGCATTTGATGCCGCGCGAAATGATCGAAAATGAACGATCAGCAGCGGTGCACGGTGGGGAAGCGGTCGAGGAAAAAGTTTCTTTGTCTGACCGCTTTGGCCTGTGGCTTGGATTCCATCCCTGCGATCAAGATCAATATCTGACA
>CAZBBZ010000367.1:0-3397 GCA_964489925.1 uncultured Rhodobacterales bacterium | reverse complement strand
GCTATATAGGTGCGAAACATCCGGTCCCAAATCGACAGGGCAAAGCCATAATTGCTGTCATGCTCGGCCCGATCCACGCTGTGATGCACCCGGTGCATATCCGGCGTCACCAGCACCAGCCGCACAACCCGATCAACCCCAAGGGGCAGTTTGATATTGGCATGATTAAACATCGCCGTGCCGTTCAGCATCACCTCAAACAACAACACCGCCCCTGCCGCTGGACCCAGCAAATAGATCGCCCCGATCTTTAGCACCATGGACAGCGCAATTTCTACGGGATGAAACCGCACCGCGGTCGTCACATCAATATCCACATCCGCGTGATGCACCTGATGCAAACGCCATAGCAGTGGAATTTTATGGGTCATCAAATGCTGCGCCCAAATCAGAAAGTCGAGCACCAGCACCACCAGCAGCCATTCCAACCAAACAGGCCAGCCAAGTGCGTTAAACAACCCCCAGCCCATGCTTTGCGCGTCCCACGCCGCCCCAATCGCCAGCAAAGGCAAAACCAAAGCCACAAGCCGCAGCGTCACCGCATCAATCACCGTGATCGAGATATTCGTGAACCAGCGCTTCGGCCGCTTCCCATGGGCCGCCCGTCGCGGAAACAGCCGCTCGGCCAAGGCCAAAAGCGCAAAAAGCCCCAAAAAAACGCTTAATCGGATTGTCGCTTCGTGTTCCATAAGTCACTCTGTCATAAGGCCCACGCAAGGGCGACGATTAATAGAGCTACAACATGCGTTTTTTGGTCTGGCTTTCAACCCTGATCCTGCTGCTGATCCCATCACTTTTACTTGCGCAAGACATGCGCCTTTGTGGGTTTTCGACCCAGACACATCCGCCGTTGCCCCCCCTCAATGGTGTGATCGAACCGTCGGACACAACACCCGCCGCTGTGCTTTTGACGCGCCGCGATCCGAACAGGTCGCTGCCAGAGTTTTGTGGTGGCACCTTGATTGCCCCCTCGTGGGTTGTGACCGCGCGCCATTGCGTGGATGGCAAGCGATGGATTTCTCTGCAAGCCAGTGCCGGGTCCGCATTGGCCGGGGCAACTTTCGGGGCCACGCGGTCTGTGGAGGTTGCGATTTGCCCTATCAGAAGTGATGATTTGCCCATGGGCGCTGACTTGGCATTGCTGCGCCTGCGCACCCCCATGCCTGATGACGTGCAGCCTGCGGTTCGGGCAACCACGTCCGACATCCATAAACCCAATCAGATGCGCATGGCCTTTAGCTGGCCAACGCGCGGGCAAGTGCCGCGAAATTTAGCGATGGTGGAGCGCCCGCTTAAAGTCGGTCGTTTTGCGCGTCTGGGGCTGATCCCCGCACGCCGCCTAAACCCCTCACAGATCGCACCTTGCGGCGGTGAAAGCGGCAGCGGCGTTTACATCAATACGGGTGACGGGTTGAAACTGGCCGGGCTCATTAGCGCGATTACCAGCTTTGACAGGGGCAGCGACGTGCATCCTTGCCGACAACCCGAAGCCTCGGTGCTTTATACGACCTTGGCAAATTGGTCGCTCTGGATCAAAGAGGTGCTTGCCCGCTGTACCGCCGATCCCGCGCATTGTACGCCCTAAGAGTTAGGGGCGAATAAGCGTTCCCGCGCCGTGGTCGGTAAACAGTTCCAGCAAACAGGCATTGGGCGTGCGCCCGTCCAAAATCACCACCGCGCGCACACCGTTTTCAATCGCGGCAATCGCAGTTTCAGTCTTTGGGATCATGCCACCGCCAATTGTGCCATCGGCAATCAACTCGCGGGTCTTGGCCACGGATAAATCCGTAATCACGTCGCCATCCTTGTCCTTCACACCCGCCACATCCGTTAGCAGCAACAAACGATCCGCCTTCATCGCTGCTGCAATCGCGCCTGCGGCCGTGTCACCATTGATATTAAAGGTCTCGCCCTCATCGCCCGAGCCTATCGGGGCTATCACCGGAATGACCGAGGCACCCAAGAACCCGTGCAACACTTCGGCGTTGACCTCACGCGGCTCGCCCACAAGACCCAGTTCTGGATTGGCCACATCACAGGTAATCAGCCCCGCGTCCTTGCCCGTGATCCCAACCGCTTGGCCGCCTTCCATATTGATGGCTTGGGCGATCTTCTTGTTGATCTGGCCCGCCAGCACCATTTCCACCACTTCCATCGTAGCCGCATCCGTGACCCGCTTGCCGCGCACGAAATCCGACTGAATGTCCAAACGATCCAGCATCGCGTTAATCGCAGGGCCACCGCCATGCACCACCACCGGGTTCACATTGCACTGCTTCATCATCACAATGTCCCGCGCGAACACCGACAGAGCCGCGTCATCGGACATCGCGTGACCGCCAAATTTGACCACAACCGTCGCCCCATCATAGCGCTGCAAATAGGGCAGGGCTTCGGACAGAGTTTGTGCTGTGGCAACCGGATCGCGGTTCATGGCTGGTAACTTCCTCATAACGTATCCCCGTTTTGTCGCCCCGCTGATACGCCCTTGCGCCCGCGTGCTCAAGACCCCGCTAAAGGCTGGAAATAATTGCCCGCAACAGAGGCAACCCATCGCCCTTAGCTGACGACGTGGTCACCAGTTCGGGATAGGCCGCCGGGTGCTTTTGCAACTCACCGCGCACTTGGGTCAAAACTTTATCGAGTTCGGCAGTTTTCAGTTTGTCGATCTTGGTCAGAACCACCTGAAAATTCACCGCTGTCTGATCTAAAAGCTTCATGATTTCATTGTCCACGGGCTTAACCCCATGACGGGCATCCACCAGAACAAAAGCGCGGCGCAAACTGCTGCGCCCGGACAGATAGGCTTTTAGCAACCGCTGCCATGCCTCGACCTTGGCCGGGGGCGCTTTGGCAAACCCATAGCCGGGCAAATCCACCAGATAATGCGCCTCGCCTAGTGCGAAAAAGTTAATCTCTTGCGTGCGCCCCGGCGTGTTGGAGGCCCGCGCCAAACTGTTGCGTCCCGTTAGCCCGTTAATCAAGCTCGACTTGCCAACGTTCGAGCGCCCGGCAAAACACACTTCAACCCGCTCATCAGGGGGCAACCCGTCTAGTGCCACCACGCCTTTGACGAAATCACACGGCCCCGCAAACAGCTTGCGCCCGGTTTCCATAACATCAAGGGACGGTGTTTCCGCCAGATCAAAGGGCAGCGTCCCGCTCACGCGCGCAATCCATCGCCTAGCGCAATGGTCCCACCGCGTCGTACAATGCCTTGAACACCGAAATCCTTGTGTCCCCAATCTTCAAGCAGCACCGCTTGTGTGGGGAAATCAACCTTGCCCGTTTCCGGGTTGGCTTCCGTGGCGCGACAGCGCTCGATGCGCTCAACAATCTCGATTTCAACCTCGCCAATGGCAATCGTATTCCCGATCCATTGAAATTCTTCCCAAGG
>CAZBBZ010000366.1:0-3399 GCA_964489925.1 uncultured Rhodobacterales bacterium | reverse complement strand
CCGCGCGTCTCGGGCGATACTTCAAGCTTGGCAAGGTGTTCGTCGAAATCTTGATCCGCAAACAGATTTTGGGGAAAGACCCAATGGATATCAAAGTCGTATTTCACTACTCATCACTCACAAAACGCTAAACACAAGGCCTACCGTAGCGCCAAAACTTGACGCAAAAATGGCTGCCTTGCGTTTGCGCGATGGCCTTGCTTTAAGGGTGACCTCAAAAGGACCGCCGATGATTGATATTGCCAAACGCGTGCACGACCATACTTGGGATCTGGACCCGATTGTCCGGTCTTTGTTGGACACGGATTTTTATAAACTTCTGATGGCGCAGACAGTGCATAAACGGCACTGGGATGTGCATGTTGAATTCTCGCTCATCAACCGCACCAAATCGGTGCGTTTGGCGGATTTGATTGACGAAGGCGAGTTGCGTGAACAGCTGGATCATGCCCGCACGCTGACCCTGCGCCGGGGCGAGGTTACTTGGCTGCGCGGCAACACGTTTTACGGCAAACAAGCTATGTTTCGCCCGGAATTTATCGACTGGTTCGCGAGCTTTAAGCTGCCTGAATACGAGCTTTCGAAAAAAGATGGCCAATACGAACTGACCTTCGAAGGCCCGTGGCATGAAGTGATGATGTGGGAAGTTCCCGCGCTCGCGATCATATCCGAATTGCGCTCGCGCGCGGTGCTGCAAACCATGGGGAAATTTAATCTTCAGGTGCTTTACGCGCGCGCCATGAGCCGGGTTTGGGAAAAAGCCGAAGCCCTGCAAGGGATCGAAGGTCTTGCGCTTGCGGATTTCGGCACCCGGCGCCGTCATTCCTTTCTTTGGCAAGATTGGTGCGTGCAAGCCATGGTCGAAGGTTTGGGGGACAACTTTGGCGGCTGCTCAAATTGTTTGATCGCCCAAAAGCGCGACCTCGAAGCGATCGGGACCAATGCCCATGAATTGCCCATGGTATTTTCCGCCCTTGCCGACAATGACAAGACGCTTGCCCAAGCCCCTTACGAAATTTTGGCGAACTGGCAAAAAGACTACGATGGCAATTTGCTGATTATTCTCCCCGACACTTATGGCACCCAAGGCTTTTTGAACAATGCGCCGGATTGGTTGGCGAAGTGGACTGGTGTGCGCATTGACAGTGGTGATCCGACGACTGCGGGCCACATGGCGATTGAGTGGTGGAAGTCACGGGACCAAGACCCAACGCAAAAGCTGTTGATTTTTTCCGATGGTTTGGATGTCGCCAAAATTCGCGAGCTTTCAGACGAGTTTCGCGGCAAAGCGCGCTTGGCCTTTGGGTGGGGCACGCTGTTGACCAATGACTTCCGCAATCTTGTGCCCGACGATGCGTTGGCGCCGTTCTCGCTTGTGTGCAAAGCCGTATCCGCGAACGGTCGCCCGACCGTTAAATTGTCCGACAATGTTGGCAAAGCGATGGGTCCAAAAGACGAGATCGAGCGGTATCGCCGCGTGTTTGACTTGGCTGCGCAGTCTGATGCGCCGATTATTGTGTGATTTTTGTCTGAGGAACCGAAAAAAGCCAAACGCCCGCAGCAGGTGTTCACCCTGATTGTTGAGGTCGGACGCTCCAAAGGGGACGGTTTGCCCAAAGGTGCCACTGGTGCGGGGCTGATGTGCTATGCAACCGGGGTGGATGAAGCCGAAGCCGTGCGTGAAACCGTGGCGGTGTTGAAAGTTGCTGAGATGGCGCCGCTTGATGTGTCAAGCTACGGCACGCTGGAAGAACGCCGCGCGGATGGTCACGATATCAGTGAAGAAGAAGCGGCCTTGATGGATCGCGCTTTGCAAGAAAACGCGGTGATCGTGGCACAGCTCACGCCATTTTTTGATTAGGCGAGAGCGGCTTATACGCCGCCCCAAATAATCAAATCGTCAAACTTAGTCGTCAAACCAAGTCATCAAAACGCCGAGCGCGATTTCGTTTGCACGAAGTTTGGCAAGTGCCGTGTCGGGCACTGTGGCCACAACAAATTCCACATTGCTGATCGCATTTTCAGTGTCGCCGCAAGCTTGTTCACCGGCCAGGGCTGCAGAACCAGAGATCACAAAAGAAGTTGCTAGACCAACACACAGCGATTTGGTCGGGGATACCAGATTACGCATTTCTCTCACTCCATATGATAAATTCTTGGGGGCTGTTTAAGGAGTAAACTAGGCACAAATGGGTTGCGAGATGGTTGAGAGCATAGAAAACGTGATGCGTGCTCTTTAAGTCACGCCCTAGTGCCCCAAAAGACTCACATCAGCGGGAGCAGATTATTCTGCAGGCGTGTGCAAGTTTTGCTGATGCGCGGCGAAAAGCGCATCGCGGCGCGAGGTTTTCGCCGCCTCAATGTGACGTAGGCGAAGCCCAAAAATAATCACCAAACATCCAAAGGCAGCTAAAAAAACCTGCCAAAGAAGCGATACATCAGCGGCAGTGGATGCTAAGCGCGCACCCCCATCTGGTGAGATCAGCGAAAATCCATCAATCACCGTCAATCCGGCCACATCAATCGCGGCGTGAACCGCGTTTGCCTGTGGGTGATCGGAAACCAGCGTTCCCGTCAATTGATAGAGCGCGCCAAACACGCCAGACCCAAGCACATTTTGTTCCAAGTTCTGCGTGAGCGCCGTCCAGTCCGCCGTCACAATCGCCGCGCGCGCAACCGGGGCATCAAGTCCATCGCTCGCCCCAAACAGCACCACCAAGACCCCTTGTCCGCCAAAATCGGCCAGATCATAGTAATGACGGTCGTTAATTTGGACGGCTAGATTGACGCTTGCCTGTTTTCCCGCATGCAATTCAGGGGTGAATTTGGCCAAATCAACCAGTTCTGCGCCCGTCACATCAACCGCGCGCGGGGGCGGCGCTTTTGTGGTCCCATTGGCCAGAAAACCAGACCCAGCCAGCAGCAACAAAATGCTGCCAACGGCCACAAAAACCCACCAAGGCAGGCGTTCAAAAGGATTGCTTAGACTTAACATCGTTTGGGGCGTCCTGCTTTCGTTAAGGTTATTAAAGCAGTGAATCAGGACCTTAGTTTGGCGAGCTATGGTTATTTAAGTGTTAAAGGCTTCTACGATTGCCACGCCATGTCCGTCTTTCTTGGCATTATGGATGCGCTGCACTTCAAGCCGCCGATACCCAAGCAGCAAGCAAAATCCACCAATCAGCAGCACGCTCACTGGTAAGATGCGCGCCAAACGGCTCGGTGCCACGGGCTCTGGTGCCACGCCCGTATAGGGCAAAATCACCAAAAACTGCTCTGGCGTGCGATAGCCCTTTGCACTCAGCCAATTCACCACGGGGGCGACAAAACTGCGATGATAGGTAACGCTGCCATGAAGCGCGAATAAATCCCCGATCGACGCATTTCCAGCGCCGTTAT
>CAZBBZ010000365.1:0-3403 GCA_964489925.1 uncultured Rhodobacterales bacterium | reverse complement strand
CTGTCAGATCATGGCGGATGTGATGACCTTCGAGGAACATCGCGGCTCGATCAAAGGCAAGAAAGTGGTTTGGACAGGCGACGGGAACAACGTCTGTGCTTCGCTCTTGCATGCGGCAGGTCAGTTCGGGTTTGATTTGACCTTTGCAGGGCCTGAACCGCTGGACCCGGAAGCCGAGGCGATGGCATTTGCGCGCGACAACGGGGCGCGCGTTGAAATAGAACGCGATCCCATGCGCGCGGTTGCGGGTGCGGATTTGGTCGTTGCTGATACATGGGTGTCCATGCACGACAGCCCCGAAACCAAAGAGCGCCGTCACAATCAGCTGGCAGCCTATCAGGTGAACGCCGAGTTGATGGCCGCCGCCAAGCCAGATGCCTTGTTCATGCACTGCCTGCCCGCGCACCGCGAAGAAGAGGTCACCTCAGACGTGATGGACGGCCCAAACTCGGTGATTTTTGATGAAGCGGAAAACCGATTGCACGCGCAAAAAGCTGTGATGCGCTGGTGCTTGGGCGTTTAGTTAGACGGCTTTAGGTGGACGATTTTAGGTAGACGACTTTAGGTAGACGGCGAACCATCATCCTGCGGCGATAACGCCTCTGCGGGCGCGTCAAGCGGCTCTTGGGTTTCCTGCGCGTCTATAGGCATATCGTCCAAAGGCGCTTCGTCGTCTATCGCAACCTCGTCCAACACAACATCGTCCGTCACAGTTTCATCCAACGCTGCTTCACCTTGCGGCGCGTCATCTTCAGTCTCAATTCGTTTGTTAATCTTTTCTAGGTCGAGTTTTGCCGACTTGCTCGCCTCCACCGACGCACCGATATTTGCCGTTGTCGGGGCCAAGGTCTGTTTCAGACGCGCCGCAACTTCGGACAAATCATACTGAGGCCCAGCCGCACGGGCGATCCCGCTGGCATCCATCGCGCCAACAATCCCGTCGGATTGCAAGCGCTGGAAAACCGCCTCGCCCACCGATTGATCCACGCCCAGCATGTTTTTATAGGTCGCCGCCGTAGAGTTCCCCCAAAGCCCGGCCCAATGAACTGCCTTGGCATATTGCTCCGCACTCACAGGCAAAGGTGCTGCCAATAACTTTACGGGCAGCGCAGGTGTCGCGGCAAAAGCTGCAATGTTTTTAAGAAAATTCCGGCGTTTCATCTAGCGTACCTCCCCACGCTTTACATAAGTATCCCAAGCCCAGTTTACAACTTGACGCTACATCAGATGAACGCGCATCGCCATGGCCCGCATCACATAGCATTCCGGCTACTTTATCTTGTGAACCGCGCCGCAAAATGCTTCTTAAGCGCCATGTCAAATGCGCCTAAACCATTCCCCAAGCTCAACACGGCCTATAACGCGGTCTTTCGCCCCGGTCGTCTAAGCCTTGGCTTTGTGGTGCCGCTAGAAAGCTACGGCTTTGGGCCGATCCCCGACATGCAGCGCCACATCGAGCGCGCGCAGCTGGCTGAAAGCCTTGGGTTTGCCTCCCTTTGGCTGCGTGATGTGCCGTTTAATGTGCCGTCTTTTGGAGATGTGGGGCAGATTTACGATCCTTTCGTCTATTTGGGTCTGCTGGCCGGGCAAACCAGCCGGATCGCACTTGGGGTTGCCAGTATCATCTTGCCGCTGCGCCACCCTGCGCATGTGGCCAAAGCCGCGGCAAGCGCGGATGTGCTGTCAGGCGGGCGGGTGCTGCTTGGGGTCGCCTCAGGGGATCGCCCAGAAGAATTTCCTGCGCTCAACATGAGCTTTGAAGATCGTGGTGAGCGTTTTCGCGATGCCTTTGCCTATATCCGCGCGATGGCAGAACCCTATCCGACCCACGCAAGTGCGCAGCATGGCACGCTGTTTGGTGGCATCGATATGTTGCCCAAACCGCCGGGGGGCAATGTTCCGTTGCTGATTACAGGGGGCGCACAACAAAGCCCGGATTGGGTGGCGGCCAACGGCGATGGCTGGATGACCTATCCGCGCAACCCCATGGCCCAAGCGCGCGTCGTTCAGGACTACCGCGAAAAAGTTGAAAGCTCTGCCGCGCATAGCAAACCGGTGATGCAATCGCTCTATGTGGATTTGGCGGATGACCCAGATGCGGACCCAAGCCCGATCCACCTTGGGTTTCGCGCAGGCACAACATATCTACGCCAATACCTGTCCGAAATCGAGGCGCTCGGCGTTAATCACGTCGCCCTAAACCTGCGCCTTGGCACGGGCGATATTGAAACCACAATGAAAACGCTGGCGGCAGAGGTGCTGCCAGAGTTTTCGGTGATAAATACAAAAACCAACTAGGAGGCTGTGATGAGCAAGACGATATTGATGACAGGTGCAACTGATGGGATCGGGCAACTGGCGGCCAAGCTGTTGGTAAAAGACGGTCACAAGGTGCTGTTGCACGGGCGTAGTGCTGAAAAACTGGCCGCAACCGCAGCCGAGCTTGGCGTGAGCGAGACTTACCTGGCGGATATGTCCGATTTGGACGCCGTGCGCGCGATGGCCGCTGAAATTGCCGCGAAAAACGACAAAATTGATGTGCTAATTAACAACGCGGGCGTCTTTAAGATGGCGGACCCTCTGTTGCCAAGCGGCATGGATGCGCGGTTTGTTGTGAACACGCTGGCCCCTTACGTGCTGACCAAAGCGCTGTTGCCTTTGATGGGCAAGGACGCGCGGGTGGTGAATTTATCCTCTGCGGCACAAGCGCCTGTGGACATGGCAGGGTTTGCGGGAAAAACACGGCTCGATCACATGGCGGCCTATTCCCAAAGCAAGCTAGCGATCACGATTTGGACGCAAGAGCTGGCGCGCGAAATGCCCGACGGCCCGCTGTTCGTGGCGGTTAATCCCGGCTCGCTGCTGGCCAGCAAAATGGTCACCGAAGGGTTCGGGGTGGCAGGCAATGATTTGATGATCGGGGCCGATATTTTGCACCGCGCTGCACTTTCGGATGAATTTGCGAATGCAAGCGGCAAATATTTTGACAATGACGCCGGACGCTTCGGCCCCCCGCACGGCGCGGCGGCTGATCCTGCTCATGTCGCAGACGTTATGGCAATGACTGCGCAACTGGCGGCGGGGTAGGGGTGGTTTCTCCCGCTGGGCGGAACTCGTCCCACCCGGGGCATTTAGCCCCGTGCGTGCCGATGCCTCCGGCGGGGATATTTTCGGCCTTATGTATCAAACGCACCAAGGTGTGAGCCTATATAAATTGAATAGGACTCCACAAATAGTCAGAGCGATGAAATGCTACTCTGATTATGGCAGAGATTCGTTTACCGCTATCAATTACATACGAGACAGAAGGCGTCACGCCGGTCGCAGACATCATCGAGGCCTTGAAAGCTACAGATGCGATCACAAAAGACGCGGTATCATTGCTTCCGAGCCTAATTGATGG
>CAZBBZ010000364.1:0-3413 GCA_964489925.1 uncultured Rhodobacterales bacterium | reverse complement strand
AATACATGCACAACCGCGGCCTGATCGACATGGGCGACCGCAAGGTTTGGGCCTTCCTTGGAGACGGGGAAATGGACGAGCCTGAAAGCCTCGGTGCGATCCATTTGGCCAGCCGTGAAGGGTTGGACAACCTGATCTTTGTGGTCAATTGCAACCTGCAACGGCTTGATGGGCCGGTACGGGGCAACGGCAAAATCGTGCAAGAACTCGAAGGCAACTTCCGCGGTTCTGGTTGGAATGTCATCAAATTGCTTTGGGGCAAAGGCTGGGATGAATTGCTGGAACGCGATGTCACCGGACGTTTGCGCCAGTTGATGGATGAAACCGTTGATGGGGATTACCAAACCTTCAAATCCCGCGATGGCGCCTATATCCGCGAACATTTCTTTGGCAAATATCCTGAAACGGCCGAATTGGTGAAAGACTGGACCGACGATCAAATCTGGTCGCTGCGTCGCGGGGGTCATGATCCGCATAAGGTTTATACGGCCTTCAAACATGCCTCTGAAACCAAGGACCAGCCAACGGTTATTTTGGCCAAAACGGTCAAAGGCTACGGCATGGGCTCGGCGGGCGAGGGGCAAAACACCACCCACCAACAAAAGAAAATGGCCGAAGATCAGTTGCGCGATATGCGCGATCGCTTCCAAATCCCAATCTCGGACGAGGATCTGCCTAAAGCGCCGTTTGTCACGCTTAACAATGCTCAAAAAGCCTATCTTGCGGATCGTCGTAATGAGCTTGGCGGGTCTTTCCCTAAACGCGAATGGCGCGACACGCCAAGCTTGGAAATTCCCCCGCTAGCGAAATTCGAAGCACAGCTTAAAGGCTCGGGCGAGCGTGAAATTTCCACCACGATGGCCTTTGTTCGTATCCTAACGACGCTCTTGCGCGACAAGAAAATCGGCAAGCAAGTGGTGCCGATTGTGCCGGATGAAAGCCGGACGTTCGGGATGGAAGGTCTGTTCCGCTCGGTCGGAATTTATAACCCCAAAGGCCAGCAATACACGCCCGAAGATTCCGAACAGATGATGTTCTATAAGGAAATGAAGTCGGGCCAAGTTCTGCAAGAAGGCATCAACGAGGCCGGTGCTATGGCGGATTGGATCGCGGCGGCCACGTCCTATTCCAACCACGGCGTGCCGATGATCCCGTTCTATATCTATTACTCCATGTTCGGTTTCCAACGGATCGGCGATCTGGCTTGGGCCGCGGGCGATAGCCGCGCGCGGGGCTTTATGCTTGGCGGAACGGCAGGGCGCACCACGCTGAACGGCGAAGGTTTGCAACACCAAGATGGCCACAGCCACGTTTTGGCCGGCACGATCCCAAATTGCATTAGCTATGACCCTGCATTCCAGTTCGAAGTTGCCGTGATTGTTCAGCACGGGTTGCAGCGGATGTTTGTGGATCAAGAAGACGTGTATTTTTACATAACCTTGATGAACGAAAACTATAGCCACCCGGACATGCCGATGGGCGCCGAAGAAGGCATCATCAAAGGGCTGTACCGTCTAAGCCAAACCAAAAAGCCGGGCAAAAAGCATGTCAATTTGATGGGCTCTGGTACGATTTTGGTCCAAGCGCTTAAGGCTGCTGAAATGCTGAAAGCCGATTTTGGTGTGACTAGCGATATTTGGTCAGCCACCAGCTTTAACGAGCTGGCGCGTGATGGGCAGGATGCGGAGCGTCACAACCGTTTGAACCCGCTTGCCGAAGAACGTGTGCCCTATATCACGCAAGCCTTGGCATCGGCCAAAGGTCCGGTGATCGTGGCCACGGATTATATCAAGAACTACGCAGAACAGGTCCGCGCCTATGTGCCTAATCGCTTTACGGTTTTAGGAACAGATGGCTTTGGGCGTTCTGATAGCCGCCAAAGCTTGCGCCGCTTCTTTGAGGTGGATGCAAATCATATTGCGGCAGCGGCAATGGTCGATCTTTTCCGCGAAGGTGCGATTGGCAAAGATGTGCTGACCAAGGCGTTGAAAACTTATGAAATTGATGGCGGCAAACCCAACCCTCGGTTGGTGTAACGGGCCCTTGAAGGAGCTGAATTTATGAGCATTGAGGTCAAAGTCCCCGATATTGGCGATTTCGCAGAAGTGCCAGTCGTAAGCGTGTTGGTCGCGGTGGGCGATACCGTCGATCTGGAAGATCCGCTGATCGAGCTGGAAAGCGACAAGGCAACTTTAGAAGTGCCTTCGTCGGCCGCAGGGGTGGTGAAGTCGATCACTGTGTCCGAAGGGGATAGCGTGTCGGAAGGTGCGCTTATTCTTGTGCTAGACGGCGCGGCGGCATCTGAAAAGGCACCAGAGCCAGCACCTGCACCGGCTGCTGCACCCGCGCCTGCGCCCGCTCCACAGGCGGCGGCTCCGGCGGCGCAACCGGCCCCCCAGCCCGCGTCCCCTGCTGTGGTGACTGATGCCGGGTTTGGGAAAGTTCATGCTTCGCCTTCCGTGCGGGCCTTTGCACGGAACTTGGAAATTGATCTCGCAAGCGTGAACGGTACGGGCCGCAAGGGTCGTATTTTGCGCGAAGATGTGACCAAATTCTTCAAGTCCCAAGGCGCTGGGCCATCCGGCGGCGGCGCAGTTGCAGGGGGCATGGGCATCCCGCCAATCCCGGCGGTTGATTTCTCGAAATTTGGCGCGGTTGAAGATGTGGAAATGAGCCGCATCAAAAAGCTATCCGGCCCGCATTTGCATCGCTCGTGGCTCAACATCCCGCATGTGACCCATAATGAAGAAGCGGATATCACCGAGCTGGATAAATACCGCAAAGAGTTGGACACAGCCGCCAAAGAAGACGGCTATCGCGTGACGCTGCTGAGCTTTGCGATCAAGGCTTGTGTGTCGGCGCTGCGCGAGCATTGGGAGTTTAACTCCTCGCTGCACCCCGATGGCGACAAGCTGATCCGCAAACACTTTATCAACATCGGCTTTGCTGCGGATACGCCGAACGGTTTGATGGTCCCCGTCGTTAAGGACGCGGATCGCAAGGGCATTGTTGAGATTTCCAAAGAACTAGGTGAGTTGAGTGCCGCGGCGCGCGAGGGCAAGCTTAAGGGCGAGGATATGCAAGGGGCGACATTTACGATCAGCTCGCTTGGCGGGATTGGCGGCACGTCGTTCACCCCGATTGTAAACGCACCAGAGGTTGCGATTTTGGGTCTTACACGGTCCAAAATGGCACCGGTTTGGAACGGGACCGAGTTTGAGCCGCGCAATATGCTGCCCATGTCACTGTCTTACGATCACCGTGCAATTGATGGGGCGCTTGCGGCGCGCTTTGCTGCGCGTTTGAAATTCCTGATGGGCGATGTTCGCCGATTGATGCTTTAGGACGGGGACCTAGTCATGGACGTTAAAGTACCCGATATCGGTGAGTTTTCCGACGTACCTGTAGTGGGT
>CAZBBZ010000363.1:0-3418 GCA_964489925.1 uncultured Rhodobacterales bacterium | reverse complement strand
CCCGGCCAAGCCCCGCAACAAGCCCCCGGCGTTCAATTGACGCGCCACCGCGTGGAACGGGGCGAAACTGCTTTTTCTATCGCGCGGCTCTACGGCGTGTCGGTCACAGCACTTGCATCTTGGAACGGATTAACGGGCGATCTTGAAGTTGGCCCCGGACGGTCCTTGGTCATTCCGCCAAGCGATGCCCGGCCAATACCTGCCCCAGAGCCAGTGATCACAACGCCTACTGCGCCTTCGGCGAGCGCGCCCAGTATCGCGGGCCCCGGCACGTCAACGGCAGTTGCCTTGCCCCCCAGTGCGGATGATCCGCTGCCCGAAGACATCGATCCAGAAGTCGAAACCGTGGAAAGCCCCCAAATGGCGGCAAGCGACGGGGTGACATCAAGCAACAAGTTACTGACCCCGGTCGATGGCAAAGTCGTGCGCGGCTATTCAAAAGCTGCCGGGCGTGAAAAAAACGAAGGCTTGGACTTTGAAACCGCCAAAGACGCACCGGTTAGAGCTGCTGAAGCGGGCGAAGTTGCCTTGATTTCGCGGTCTCTAGGGGGACTTGGCACAATCGTTTTGATCCGCCACCGCGATGATATCATGACCGTTTACGGACGCATCAACGGCATCACCGTGAAAAAAGGCGATGCGGTCAAACGGGGTCAAATCATCGGCAAGGTCGCAGATGCAGATCGACCGATCTTTCACTTTGAAGTGCGACGTGGCACGCAAAGTATTGATCCGACGCCTTTCTTGTAAAACCAATACTAAAGTCCTGACAAGCCGACTTTAACCACAAGGATCGGCACCGGCCCTTGCTGCACCTACAGTTATGGTCCAACATAAATTTGTAAAACCTCGCAGAACGAGGCGAATCAAACTTATTGAAAGGCACCAAAAGATGTCCAACGGAGGAAACTCGGTCGTTGCGATGATGATCAATGGGTCTGCTATGTCAGGCGCTGTTGAGGATCGCACTTTGCTAGTTGAATTTTTGCGCGAACACCTGAACCTAACCGGCACCCATGTGGGGTGTGACACGTCCCAATGCGGCGCTTGTGTGGTTCACGTCAACGGTAAGGCTGTGAAGTCTTGCACCATGCTGGCCGCACAAGCGGATGGGGCCGAGGTCACAACCATCGAAGGCATGGCCAACGGCGACGAACTGCATCCCTTGCAAATCGCCTTTAATGAAAACCACGGGTTGCAATGCGGATTTTGTACGCCGGGCATGATCATGACGGCGGCTGATATGATCGAACGCCATAATGGTGCACTTGATGAAGCCACTGTGCGGGCTGAACTTGAAGGCAATATTTGTCGCTGCACCGGGTATCAGAACATCGTGAAATCGATTTTGGCTGCCAATGACGCCATGCATGGGAAAACGGCTGCCGAATAATTTCGATATCAAACGTATTGGTCGCCCCGGCACAAAGCAGGTCAAAGAACCCGCAAGCCCGCCGACCCAATTGGGAGGAATATTATGGGAATTCAAGGCATTGGCGCCCCGGTCAAAAGGGCCGAAGACAAGCGCCTGACGACCGGAAAAGGTCGCTATACAGATGATTTCAAAGTTCTTGGTCTTTGCTACGCGGCCTTCGTGCGCTCGCCGCACGCGCATGCCACCATCAAGGGCATTGATAAAACCGATGCGCTCGCTCATCCCGGCGTAAAGGCGGTCTATGACGGTCACGAACTGACGGGCGATGAGATCGGCAACATCATTTGCGGTTGGGCGATTGAATCAAAAGACGGCTCCCCGATGAACATGGGCGCTTGGTCGGCTCTGGCCACCAGCAAGGTGCGCTATGTGGGCGATGCGATTGCGGTTGTGATTGCGGACAGTCAAAAAGCAGCACGCGATGCGGCTGAAAAAGTTGCTGTGGATTTTGATGTGCTTCCAGCTGTGGTGGGCGCTGAAAACGCGCTGGCTGCCGGTGCCCCGCAGGTGCATGAAAACGCGCCAAACAATATGATTTTCGATTGGGGCTTGGGCGATGAGGCTGCAACGGACACCGCGATTGCAGGTGCGGCACGTACGGTTTCGATTGAACTGACCAACAATCGTTTGTCGCCAAATCCGATGGAACCCCGCTCTGCCATGGCGCAATATGATGCGGGCGACGATCAACTGACCTTGCATACCACCAGTCAAAACCCCCATGTGGCGCGCTTGGTGCTGTCCGCGTTTTATAACGTGGCACCGGAACATAAATTGCGCGTGATTGCGCCGGATGTGGGCGGTGGTTTTGGGTCTAAAATCTATATCTACCCAGAAGAAATCGTCTGTCTTTGGGCCTGCCGCAAAGCTGGTTTGCCCGGTGTAAAATGGACCTCCGATCGTTCAGAGGCTTTTTTGACCGACGCCCATGGCCGCGATCACGTTTCAACGGCCACGATGGGCTTTGATGCCAACAACAAAATCGTTGGCTTTAAGGTCGATACAATCGCGGATCTTGGCGCCTATATGTCGCTATTTTCCTCGGCTGTGCCGACCTATCTTTATGCAACCTTGCTGTCGGGCCAGTACAATATCCCCAACATCTATGCCAATGTGCGCACGGTTTATACCAACACCACGCCGGTGGATGCCTATCGCGGCGCGGGGCGCCCTGAAGCGACCTATATGGTCGAGCGCATGATGACCAAAGCGGCGCGTGAACTTGGCGTGTCGGATGCCGAACTGCGCAGCATCAATTTCGTGCGCGAATACCCGCATGAAACCCCGGTGATTATGACTTATGACGCCGGTGATTACCAAGCCTCGCTTGATGCGGCGATGAACGCGATTGATTACAATGGCTTTGCCGCGCGGCGTGCCGCGTCCGAGGCCAAAGGCATGAAGCGCGGGATGGGCATGGCTTGCTATATCGAGGCTTGCGGCATCGCACCCTCGGCGGCAGTTGGCTCCCTTGGGGCCGGTGTTGGGCTTTGGGAAAGTGCGGAAGTGCGCGTCAACGCGGTTGGCACGATTGAGGTGCTAACGGGCAGTCACAGCCACGGCCAAGGGCACCAAACCACGTTCCGCCAAATCGTTTGTGAACGCCTCGGCGTTGATTTCGAGAATGTCGAGATCGTGCATGGTGATACGGACAAAGTGCAAATGGGCATGGGCACATATGGTTCGCGCTCTGGTGCCGTTGGCATGAGTGCGATTGCCAAGGCCATCGACAAGGTCGAGGCAAAGGTGAAAAAGATCGCTGCGCATACGCTGGAAGCCTCGGAAGATGATATCGTCATCGAAGATGGCGCTGTCAAAGTGCAAGGCACGGACAAGCAGATGCTCTGGCACGAGGTCTCATTGGCCGCCTACACCGCGCATAACCTGCCAGAAGGCATGGAACCGGGTCTGAAGGAAGGCGCGTTTTATGATCCGGCGAACTTCACCTTCCCGGCGGGCTGCTACATTTGCGAGGTTGAAATT
>CAZBBZ010000362.1:0-3420 GCA_964489925.1 uncultured Rhodobacterales bacterium | reverse complement strand
ACTATTTCAACATCGTTAAACTAGAGCCGGGCCAAGCCTTCACGTATCAAACGCCGGGCTATGAAACTTGCATTGTGCCTGCAACGGGCACGGTGGATGTGGATGTGGAAGGTTTTTCTGCCGCTGATCTTGGCGGGCGCGGCGAAGATGTTTGGGATGGCGAGCCTGAAGGCGTTTATGTCCCGTCGGGTGCCAAGGCGACGATGGTGGCCAAAACCACATGTGAAGTTTTTGTGGCCGGTGCGAAATACGACAAAACGCTGGACCCTTTTGCCGTGCGCGCGAGCGAGTTGGACCTTGTGCAATACGGGTCTGACGACACCAAGACCCACCGCAAGATCAAGCATATCTTGGGTCAAAAGCAACACGGCAAGGTTGGCCGCTTGTTGGTGTCAGAGCTTTACACGGTTGGCCAAGGCGGTTGGTCCGGCTTTCCCAGCCACAAGCACGACACGGATCGCAAAGATGGCCCCAGCAAGGACATCATCGAAACGCGCCACGACGAGACCTATAATTTTCGCTTTCGCCCCAACCACGGGTCGGGCGTGCAAATGCTGCAACGCGAGGATGGCAAGTCGGGGGATGCCTATCACATCGTTGACGGCTCGACGATTTGTCTGGACAAAGGCTATCACCCTTGCGCGGTTCTGCCGGGGTATGAGATGTATTATTTCACCATTCTGGGCGGCCTGTCGCAGCGTTCGCTGGTGCAGTATTTCCAGCCCTCTCACGCCTATCAGATTGAAACCATACCGGGCATCAAAGACATGATCGCCAAGTTCAAATGACCATTGTCACATTATCCGATGTGCTGACCCCTGCGCTGAGCGGCGGCTATGCGGTGGCGGGGGTGGTCACGCTGGGCTGGGAAGATATGCGCGCCTTTGTAGCAGCAGCAGAGGCAGAAAATTGTCCGTTGATCTTGCAAGCGGGTCCGGGGTGTCGCGCGCACACACCTTTGCCGATCTTGGGCAAGATGTTTCGCCATTTGGCGGAAAGTGCCAGCGTGCCTGTCGTTGCACATCTCGATCACGGTTATACCTTTGAGGACTGCCAAGAGGCGCTTGATAGCGGCTTTACCTCACTGATGTTTGACGGCTCGCGCAAGCCTTTGGCGCAAAATATTGATGAAACCGCGAAGGTGGCAGAACTGGCCCATGGTGCGGGAATTTCTTGTGAGGGCGAAATCGGGTTTGTTGGCTATGCGGATGGCGAGCAATCCAACGGCACGGACCCAGACGAGGCTGCAAATTTTGCAACCGCGACCAATGTAGATGCGCTGGCGATTTCTGTGGGCAATGTGCATTTGCAAACGGATCAAAGCGGTGGGCTGGACGAGGACCGGATCAAAGCGATTCAGGCGGTCACAAACGTCCCCCTTGTTATTCACGGTGGCTCGGGCGTGCCAGCGACCCAGCGCCAAAAGCTCGCGCGCACAACGAACATTTGCAAATATAACATTGGCACGGAATTGCGTATGGCTTTTGGCGCGGCTTTGCATGGGGTGATTGAGGCTGATCCGGACAGTTTTGATCGCGTCGAAATCTTAAAGCAGACCCATGATCCGATGGTTGCGGCCACGCGCCGTGTGCTGTCAAACCTCAAAGCGCCTTAACCAAACGTTGCGTTAATCGACGCGAAAACGAAAACCACGACTATACTTTCGCGATACAACCGCGTATGCGCGCTTCTTTGGCAGGCGGATGTGTCGCGTGATACGTCCCCAAGACTGCAAAGCAACACCGAGGAACGGCAGTGAAACAAACTCTGGCAGAGGCGCTGGAAGCGCGCGGCTACACGACGCTAACAGCCGTGCAAGAGGCCGTAACGGACCCCGAAACCCAAGGGCGTGACATGTTGGTGTCCGCGCAAACCGGGTCGGGCAAAACCTTGGGCTTTGGCTTGGCGATTGCGCCGCAGTTGCTTGGCGACGCGGATGTATTCCAAGCCGCCGCTGCGCCTTTGGCGCTCGTGATTGCGCCAACCCGCGAATTGGCGTTGCAAGTGAAACGCGAACTTGGCTGGCTGTTTGCCAAAGCGGGCGCGGTTGTGGCCTCGACCGTGGGTGGCATGGACATGCGCGATGAACGTCGTGCTTTGGCGCGCGGGGCGCATATCGTTGTCGCAACGCCGGGACGTCTGCGCGATCACATTCAGCGCGGTTCGATCAATTTGGATGCGCTAAAAGCGGTTGTCTTGGATGAAGCGGATGAAATGCTTGATCTGGGCTTTCGCGAGGACCTTGAATTTATTCTCGAAGCCGCCCCGGAACAGCGTCAGACCTTGCTCTTTTCCGCGACGGTCCCTGCGGCCATTGGCAAAATGGCCAAGAAATACCAGAACGACGCGCTGCGGATTGCGACGGCCTCTGGCACCAAGCAACACGCTGATATTACCTATCGTGCATTGCGCGTGGCGGGGCGCGATGGCGAAAACGCGATCGTTAATGTGCTGCGTTTTTATGAAGCGCCCAATGCGATCGTTTTTTGCAACACCCGCGCGACCGTAAACCGCCTGACCACGCGCCTGTCGAACCGCGGCTTTTCGGTTGTGGCGCTTTCGGGTGAGTTGTCTCAAGGCGAGCGCACGAACGCACTGCAAGCCATGCGCGATGGGCGTGCGCGGGTTTGTGTGGCAACAGATGTGGCTGCGCGCGGCATTGATTTGCCCAACCTTGATCTGGTGATCCACGCAGAACTGCCGACGAACCAAGAAACACTGCTGCACCGTTCGGGTCGAACCGGGCGTGCGGGGCGTAGCGGTACAAGTGTGATGATCGTCCCGCCTGCCGCGCGCAACAAGGCGCAGCGTTTGCTGGGCTGGGCCAAGCTGACGGCGGAATGGGCGGATGCGCCAAGCGCGGATGAAGTCACCGCTAAGGACAACGAGCGCATGATGTCCGATCCCGAATGGCACGAGCCGATTGCCGACAGCATCGCGCCTGCGGTCGAGCAGCTGACAGCGACCTTTACACCCGAACAGCTGGCGGCGGCATATCTGCGGATTTACAGCGCGAAACATTCCGCGCCCGAAGAATTGTCGGATGTGGGCGAGGCCCATAAACCGCGCGAGGCCTTCGGCCCAAGCACTTGGTTCTCGCTGGAAGGCGGACGTGCGGCGGGCGCTGATCCCAAGCGATTGCTGCCGATGCTGTGCAAGATGGGTGACATCACCCGCGATGAAATCGGTGCGATCCGCATTCAGCCCGACGCATCCTTCATCGAAATTCGTCAAAGCGCGGTTGATGGGTTCCTAAAGGCGGTTGGCGCGGACATGACTTTGGAAGAGGGCGCTGCCCTAACCAAGCTCGACAAAGTGCCGAAGTTTGAAAAAGGTCCACGCAGAGATGGTCCTAGACGTGATGGACCAAGACGTGATGGACCCAAAGGGCGCAAAGGCGGCAAGCCGCGCGAAACGCCG
>CAZBBZ010000361.1:0-3437 GCA_964489925.1 uncultured Rhodobacterales bacterium | reverse complement strand
ATAAGCTGGTGGGCTATTCCAGTGCCTGCCATGATGATCGTAACTCTGCACAAGTGTCCCTATTTGGCGAAGGCGGGGCAGATTTGCCGCCCCCCCGTTTGGATGAGGTCGAAGATTGGCTGCCAACCGAGCGCCTGACCCAAGAACATATGGCCGTGGGGTTTTACCTATCTGGCCATCCGCTCGATGATTACCAAGGGGCGCTGAAACGCCAACGCGTGATGACCTTGGCCGAACTAGAAGGGCGCGCGCGCCAAGGCGCTTGTGCAGCTAAAATCGCAGGCACAGTCACGAAAAAGCAAGAACGCAAATCCGCCCGCGGCAATCGCTTTGCCTTTGTGGAACTCTCCGACCCCACCGGACTTTACGAGGTAACGGTGTTTTCCGACACGCTGGAAGCGGCGCGAGACTTGCTGGATGCAGGCAGCAACGTGGTACTGAGTGTTGAAGCGACCATGGAAAGCGATCAGCTAAAACTGCTCGCCCGCGGCGCACAGCCTGTGGATATGGCCGTTCAATCGGCCGCCCCTTCGGGCCTGAACATCTTTATCAACGACGAAGCGGCCGTGGCATCCATCGCCAAACGGTTGGAAGCTTGCGCGAATGAGCAAACCCGCCAAAAACGCGGCCCGGTCAATTTGGTACTGATCCACCCGGAACTACCCGGCGAAGTCGAGATTGCGCTCAAAGACCCCTACCCTGTTAGCCCAGAAGTGCGTGGGGCCATCAAACACATCCCCGGCGTGTCGCTAGTTGAGGAATTTTGACGCCCCGCTGGGCCTAGCCCGGATCGCCCGGCGCCTTGCGCCCCGGTCAATCCGTCCCAAGACGAAAGGTCTGTGCTATTTGCCCAAAGAGCCCACAGAGGCGCGAGGGCAGATGGATATTTCTTGACCAAAGAAGATTTAGATTATTATCCCCAATTTCTTTGGTCCAAAAATATCCACGTCATTGAGGGGCGATTTTTAATCGCTCCGCAAGGACATCGGGTGCGCGAAGGGCCAAGGTGCCCTGAGCAAGGCCGAGCCGGAGAAACGTGGCTCAGCCCCTTAGTAATGAGGCGGCCTTTGGTCCGCTTCAGGCGCATCCCCAAGCCGCGCGTCCATATCGCGGGACTTCTCAATCAACATCGCGACACGCCGTTCAAGCGCATCGATCACCCGCCCTTGGCGGGCCAGTTCATCGCTTAGGTCCTCGATCGTGTGGGATTGATGTGCCACTTGAATCTCTAAATCCACAATTTTGTCATTTGTGCCGGGCATATCGTATCTTTGCCTATTTTTTTGATGAATCTGGTCGCTAAGAGAACTTCTATGGCCTAAGCACACAGTATGGAACAGCAGTTTGACAGTCGGGCGTTTCGGGACGCTTTGGGGTGCTTTGCGACCGGTGTGACTGTGATCACAACCATGAGCGAAGCGGGTCCTTTGGGGATTACCGCTAACAGCTTTGCCTCGGTCTCATTGGACCCGCCATTGGTACTGTGGTCGCCCGCGCGCAAATCCGCGCGCTTTCCCGCCTTTGAAGCGGCAACCCATTTTACCGTGCATATTCTAGCCCATGACCAAAAAGAGATGTCAAACGCCTTTGCAGGGCAAGGTTTAGAGCCGTTCAAAGATTTTGACTTTACCGAAGGCTTGGGCCGCGCGCCGCTTTTGGATGGCTGTGCTGCCCGGTTTCAATGTACCCATTCTGCGGGCCATGATGGGGGCGATCATTTGATCGTGGTTGGCCAAGTTGAGATTTGCGAAACATGGGATCGCGCGCCTTTGGTCTATTACAAGGGCGGTTACGCGGGGCTATCGACCACCTGACGGGCCGAACGGGCGGGCCAACCCACATACCAACACTCTTGCCCCTACCGGGCCAAGCCTATAAGCAGCGCGCGTCAGACAGATAAGCCCGGTTCCATGTCCAAAAAGTCACCAAAACAGCGCCGACCCCGTGCAGAAACGCCCAAGGGCTTTCGCGACTATTTTGGCGCGCAGGTTCAAGGGCGCAACGAAATGCTCGGCAAGATTGCCGAAGTTTACCACATGCACGGCTTTGAGCCGCTTGAAACCTCTGCCGTTGAAACGGTCGAGGCATTGGGCAAGTTTCTTCCCGATGTGGATCGTCCCAATGAGGGCGTTTTTGCGTGGCAAGAGGACGAACAAGACTGGCTCGCCCTGCGTTATGACCTGACCGCCCCCCTTGCGCGGGTCTATGCCCAGCACCGCAATGACCTGCCTACCCCCTATCGACGCTATGCAATGGGTCCGGTTTGGCGCAACGAAAAGCCCGGCCCCGGACGGTTCCGGCAGTTTTACCAATGTGACGCGGACACGGTTGGGTCTGGCAATGTCGCCGCAGACGCTGAAATTTGCGCCATGCTTGCGGATACTTTTGGCGCTTTGGGGATCAAATCGGACGATGTGCTGATCCGCCTGAACAACCGCAAAGTTCTGAACGGGGTTATGGAAGCCTGCGGTATTCTGAACGTGGATGCCCCCGAGGAACATGCCCGCGAGCGTGGCATTGTGTTGCGCGCCATTGATAAGATGGACCGCCTTGGTGCAGACGGCGTGGCCGCCCTGATGACCGGTGGGCGCAAAGACGACAGCGGTGATTTCACCGAAGGCGCGGGTCTGTCCCAAGGGGCCGTGGACGCGGTGCTGGCCTTTGTGAATGCCGAAGGTGGCTCCGCCGGGGCAACCTGTGCCAATCTGCGCGATCTGGTGAAGGGCTCTGCCATGGGCGAAGCCGGCATTGGCGAGTTGGAAGCCATGGGCGCTTTGCTGGAAGGTGCGGGTTACGGCGCGGATCGTATTCGTATTGATCCAGCGGTGGTGCGCGGCTTGGGCTATTACACCGGCCCTGTGTTTGAAGCGGAACTGACCTTTGACATCCTTGATGAAAAGGGGCGCAAGCGGCAATTCGGGTCGGTCGCAGGGGGCGGACGTTACGACGATCTGGTCAAGCGGTTTACCGGCCAAGAAGTGCCCGCCACGGGCATTTCCATCGGTGTGGACCGTTTGCTTGCCGCTCTTGAAGCTGTGAACGCGACCAAACCTGCCCCCGGCCCGGTGATCGTCACTGTGATGGATCGCGACCGTATGGGCGAATATCAAGACATGGCGCGTGACTTGCGCGCCGCCAACATCCGCACTGAAGTCTACCTTGGCAATCCCAAGAACTTTGGCAACCAGCTGAAATACGCGGATCGGCGTGGCAGCCCGGTGGCGGTGATTGAAGGGGCTGACGAAAAAGCCAAAGGCGTGGTGCAGATCAAAGCCCTCGCGCTTGGCGCGCGCCTAGCGGCAGAGATCGAAACCAATGATGATTGGAAAGCCCAGCCTGCGCAGATGGAAATCGCGCGCTCGGATTTGGTCGCAGAGGTCAAAAAGATGATCGCGCGCGCCAATGGCTGAAGCGGTCGTTCTTGATCTGACTGAGCC
>CAZBBZ010000360.1:0-3444 GCA_964489925.1 uncultured Rhodobacterales bacterium | reverse complement strand
AAGTAAGTAGAACAACGGGCAGATCGCCATCCCCCGGTCTGGCTTAGTGCTTTGCACATAGTCTGCAATTTTCCGCAAAGTCACTTTTGGGCAAACGCCAATGGTGACAAATGGCGCAATTTCTGCTTAAGTTGCATGCGCCCATATGTTTCTACCTGAACGCGAGTCGCGTTTTTGTGCAGACATCTGGTTCACACGACTAGGCGTTTTGCATTGGCATTTCACACAAAACCAATGTGGTTTGAAAACGCACCCAACACCAATTTTGAAATCATTTTTTAGGAGGCATCCATGCCATCAACTCATGGAACAAGCGCGTTTAGCGGACTAGAGGCTTATTGCTCGCGCGATCATCATTACCACGACGGAGACCGGTTTGGCCGCGTCTTTCCTACCCTGCCGCCCTTGTTTACGGACCCTCGCGTCTTGGACACTCTTGGCGCGCCAACTGGGATAATGGATGGCGGGCCTGCGGGTACTGTCAGTCAAACCAATCCCGTTGGCTTTGTGTTTTTTGGGCAGTTTGTGGATCACGATATCACGCTTGATGTTTCCTCAAGTCTGAACCGCGTGAACGCCCCGCAAGACACGCGCAATGTCCGCACGCCAACCCTTGATCTTGATTGCATTTATGGCCTTGGGCCCGAAGCGCAGCCCTATCTTTATCACCAAGAGGGGTCGCATAAGGGTATCAAACTGGCCACTGGTGCGGAAATTGGCGATGGGGCTCACACAAATGACGATCTGCCGCGCGCGGGCGACATCGCCTTGATCGGTGATTTTCGCAATGACGAAAATCGCATCCTTAGTCAAATTCAGCTAAACATGATCCGCTTTCACAACCGGGTTTGCGATGACCTGAGCGGGAAATACAGTGGCCATAAACTTTACGAAGAAGCGCGGAAAACCTGTATGTGGCATTACCAATGGTGCGTGGTGCATGATTTTCTGACCAGCATTTGCGGAAAAGGTGTTGTGTCGCGCATTTTGGCGGAAGGGCGCAAATACTACACGCCGAAAACTCCCTTTATCCCAGTGGAATTTTCTGTTGCAGCCTTTCGGTTTGGCCATTCGATGGTACCAATGAAAGTGCAAACCCAACAAGGCGGCAGCAGTTTCGAGTTGTTTGGCACGGTGCTGGGCAAAGGCTTTAGCCCGGTCTCTGATGCACGCGCTGTTACAGACATGCACGAAATGTTTGAAACCCATGAAGCGCGCAATGTGCAACGCGCCGGGCGGCTTGATACCAAACTCGCGTCTGATTTGCTGAAACTTCCAGCAAAGGTTGATCCAGAAGGGCGATCGCTTGCCACGCGCAATATGATCCGGGGCCAGTCGTTCCTCTTGCCAGCAGGCGAAAGCGTTGCCCGCCATTTAGAGCGGCCCGAAAGCGAAATTTCCCAAGTGAGCGATGCGGCGAGCGCAGATGAGCCAGCACTAACCGGGGGTACGCCGCTTTGGTATTACATCTTGAAAGAGGCCGAATTGATCGGGCGTGAAAACCTAGATGGCACGCGACAGCCCGGCGAAGGACTTGGGCCCGTGGGGGCAACGATTGTAGCCGAAACGATGATTGGGTTAATCGAACTTGATCCGCGCTCTTGGCTTGGGTCTGACCGCAACTGGCGCCCTGAGCATCGCAAGGATGATCCCAACATCGAACTTTCAAGCGTTGGTCATCTGGTAACCTACACTTAAGCAATCTGGGGCAGTGATTAGCTAAAGTTTTAGGAAACACAGCGCGGTTTGCTAACACGAGTTTAATCATCCGCCTTCAAGACGGGACCACCTAATCAATCAGAGGTCCCGTCAATGCATGGTCAGGCCACCCCCCAAAGCGCCCCTAGCCCCGATCCCAAAGCCGCCCGCATCGCGGCCCTATCCGAAGAATATTTATCCGCTGACGCTTTGCGGCGCGAAGAAATAGGCGTTGAAATCGCCGGGCTTATTTCCGGGCGCGTTGTGGCATTGGACCGATTTGGCAGAGGGTCTTGAAGCGCTTTTGCGCCAAAACTTTCCCCTACCCCCAAATCGCTTTCCTAATCAGGTTCAACCCAATCAGCACGAACACCGCCAGAAGTGCCTTCTTGAACCCTGCCTCGGACAAACGACCGCGCAAAATCTCGCCCAATCGAAAACCCGCAAACGTCGGCACAAGCAAGCCTAGCCCCAACAAAACGCTTGGGCGGTCCAGAAAGCCCAAAGCCGCGTAGCCTACAGCAAAAGGGATCGATCCTAGCAGGATCAACAAACCAGACGCGCGCACAAATTCATCTTTGCCGACCCCACGTGCTGCCAGATACATCGCCATTGGTGGCGCCCAAACGCTGGTCAAACCACCGCTTATCCCGCTGGCGAGGCCCGCAACGATCTGCGCGGCGCGGTCATGGCGATCGGGCAAATCCGGTACGATATTGCGCAGGCTAATCGCCACATAGACCAACAACGTGCCGCCAAGTCCCGCATAAATCCAAGAATCTGATACGCCTGAAAACGCAAAAACCGCGATGCCAACAGACCCCGCCAAGGCAACCGCAAAGGGCAAATAGCGCTTAAGCGCATCCCAAATATGCCCGGCGCGCCAAACCTGCCAAGCGTTTGAGGCCAGCATCGGGATCATCACAAACGCGATGCCTTGGCGCGGATCGATGAACAGCGTGATGAGCCCCAAAGCGGTCAGCGGCAGCCCCATGCCCACAAGCCCTTTGACCGTGCCCGCAATCAACAGCGCGATCACGGCGACTATGATGATCTCTGGGCTGATATCCGGTTACTCCTTGAGATGCGAACGCCGCATGCCAAACCAGTTAGCGCCAGCGCTTAGGCCAAACCAGTTTTGGCGTTTGCTTGGGCCTGCCAAAACGCCTAAACCCACCGAAAGGGCTTGTCATCATCAAAAGGAAACCGCGAAAGTGTCTATCAGCGATAAAATCGTCGCGGATTTTGTAGCGAACGATATTGAGTTCGTCACAACCGTGCCTTGCAAACAACTTGCCGGGGTTATCGACGGGTTCGAAGAACACCCGGATATTTTCCACATCCCATCCAACAAAGAGGATGAGGGCATGGGGCTTTGCGCCGGTGCATACATGGGTGGCAAGCGTTCGGCGATTGTGATGCAGAACACGGCGATTGGCGTGACGATCAACACGCTGGCGACCTTGATCCAGTACTACCACATGCCCCTGCCCATGCTGATTTCTTATCGCGGTGAGCTGCGTGAACCTGTGGCCTGTCAGGTTGAAATGGCGGTGCACACAAAGGCGCTTTTGGCGCAGATGAACATCCCCACCTATCACTTCCACAACACTAAGGATGTGGAGGAGTTGGATATGATCCTCAAATACACTTTCATGTGCAACAAACCGGTCGCGATCCTGACCGATGCCAACTTCTGGGGAGGCTACGGCGACCAATGATCCGTTCAGAAATCCTAAAAGAAAT
>CAZBBZ010000359.1:0-3453 GCA_964489925.1 uncultured Rhodobacterales bacterium | reverse complement strand
CCCCAAGGGCGATGAGCGCGGAAATTTTGAGAATCACCGCATCAACATTTTCGACTTCGACCGAAGATTTTGCACGGGCAACCGCTTGGCGCAGGGAATCGGCCCTCACATACAAAAAATCATAGGCATCTTTGAGCTTTTGATGGTTTTGATCGGAAATACTGTCTTGGCCCGCAGCGATATTAAGTTCGCTATTTAGACGCAACAAATCGCGCAAGGTATTCAGCCCTTCGCGCACCATTTCTGATTGAACTTGGGCGGCCTGATCGCGCACATCCGCTTGGCGTTCCAAGATGAACCGCCCCGCCAAAAGCGAACAGGACAGCACGCCAAGGATTAATAGCGTGGCGGTGACGGTTTTTTCTAGGCTGAACATCGAAGTGCGGCATTTGGGTTGGTATAAGAACGCATCCGGCGCGAGTTGAAAGTGTTAATCAACAAGCTCAATCCGCTCTGCCATCCAGACCCAATTTGACGTCATCCGCCCGGTTCCAGATTGGGCATCTTGGGACATGGGCAACACAAACTGCAGCGGCCCACGCTCGCGCTTAGAATGGGCTTCGCCGTTCACGCGCGTGGCAATTAGCACGGGCCAAGTTTCCCAAACCCGGCGTTCAATTTCCACCGCATAGCCGTTTTCGGCGATCACGCGGATTGCATCTTCTTGATCAAGCCCATTGGCGGCCAAGACATCCGTCAGTAGCACCCCATCAAACATCGCTGGCTGGCGGCGCCACGGCGTGATGGTGGTCATCCGGTGGGGCGCCATCGCTTCGAGCATTTCAGGGGTATAGCGCGTTTCCCCAGTGGGGCCCGCCACTGTGAGCGAGGCATTTTCATGCTGAATAGGTGCAAGGGCGATCCCACCAGTTAAGGCTTGCGTTTCTGCGCGCAGCGGCGTGGTTGAAACTTGTAGCGTTGCCAGCGCAACCGCGGTCAATGTGAACAATCGTGTCAGGGTCATAGAGCGTACTTTCCGTCATCAGTCACCGGAAAGTAGGATTGCCCCAAATAGATGTAGAAACGCCTAAAATATCAAAGAAATCACGTCGAAATGCGACCCGAAACTGCTCGAATATTTAGCAAACCGCTCAAGCCATGGGCGTTTACTTCAATTTGAGCGCGGCCCCGGCGTCAAATCTTAACGGCCTTCGTATTTGGCCGGGCGCTTTTCCAAAAACGCCATGACGCCTTCTTTGAAATCGCGTGTGCGCCCCGCTTGGCCTTGCAAACTCGCCTCTAGCGCAAGTTGATCGGGCAGCGAGTTGTCATAAGAGCGGCGCATCACCTGTTTGATCAGGTGATAACTTGCAGTCGGCCCTTGGGCGAGATGACCGACGCGAGCGGCAATCGTGGTTTCAAAATCGGCGTCCGGCACCGCTTCCCAGATCATGCCCCAATCAGCGGCTTGGCTGGCACTAATTGGCTCGGCAAAAAGAGCGGCCCCCATCGCTTTGGCAAAACCCATCTGACGGGGCAACCAATAAGATCCGCCCGCATCAGGAACGAGCCCTATGCGCGCAAACGCTTGAATAAACACTGCGGATTCAGTTGCAATCACCACATCATGGGCAAGCGCTAGATTGGCCCCTGCCCCAGCAGCGGGCCCATTAACGGCAGCCACAGTGGGGATTTTGCAATCATAGATTGCCATTAAAAGAGGTTCGTATTCTTCGCGCAGGGTACGTTCTAAATCGACCTGGGAAATTGACTTGCTATCCCCAAGATCTTGGCCAGAACAATAGCCCCGCCCGGCACCGACCGTGACCAACACCCGCGCTTCGTCTTGAGCGCGGCGCACCGCATGCAATAGATCAACACGCATTTGAGCGTTCAGGCCGTTCATCACGTCTGGGCGGTTCAGCGTGATCCAAGCAACCCCATCGTCCATGGAATATCGAAGGGTTTCATAGGTCATGTTGCGACGGTCATATCTGGGATCTCCTGACAGGCGTGACCTTAGGCGTAGCGCGCAGGTGGGGATAGATCAAGCGGGCGGATCAATAGGAGATGTAAGCGCCTTGAGCCGCTCTTGTTCATCGGATGTTAACGCACCAGAGGTTGGTGCAGCTTTGCGGCGCATGGTCCCCACGGCGATCAACACACCGATCACAAATACAATCGGTGCTAAAAGCCATAACCAGAGGGTCGCCCCACCAAAGCGTGGGGACATGCGCACATAATCCCCGTAACGATCCACGAAATAGGCAATTACCTCCGCGTCACTGTCCCCCGCCACAAGCCGTTCGCGCACGATCACACGCGCGGTTCTCGCCCAAGCCGCATTAGACGACGCAATCGCTTCGGATTGGCATTTGACGCAGCGGATTTGATGGTCCAGCGCTTGCGCGCGGGCCTCGAGTACCGGATCAGACAGCATTTCATCGGGTTGCACCGCAAAAGCCGCGCTGCAAAAAAGACTAAAGACGAAAACCAGACGGATCACGCGGCTCATTCTGCTGGCACCGCGTTTGGGGTCCGACGCCCTTTGGCGACCCCGACCCGGTAGCGACGATCCGAGAGGCTGATCAACCCGCCCAAGGCCATGACCCCTGCCCCAATCCAAATCCAGTTTGAAAATGGCTTAATGTAGCTGCGCACAGCCCAGCCTCCCCCTACTTGAGAATCTCCGAGCGTTACATAAACATCGCGGGTCAGCCCGCTGTCGATGGCGGCTTCGGTTGTGGGCATGTTTTGCACCGGGTAAAGCCGTTTTTCAGGGTGCAGTTCTGCGACAAGGCGGCCCTCTTGACGTACAAAGAACTGACCACGTTGGGCGACGTAGTTTGGCCCTTGCACTTGCGTGACACCGACAAATTCGATGTCATAGCCCGCGACTTCGATCGTATCGCCAGGATTGGCCACGCGAATGTCGTCAACCTCTAGGGCCGTAATCATCGCCACGCCAAAGATGGTCAGACCAAATCCAATATGGGCTGTAACTTTGCCGATTTCAGCGCGCGGCAGCCCCACGAGACGGGCAAATGAATTGGCCAGAGGAATTTGACGCAGGCGTATTTTGGCGGCCAAATCTGCAAGCGATCCCAAGACGACCCAGAGGGCAAGCACCAAACCGATGGGGGCCAAGATACCCTGTCCAGTACCAAGAACATAAGCCATGGCCCCACAAGCAATCGACAAGGCAAGCGCCCCCCAGAATGGTCGCATGGACCGGCTTAGGTCCGCGCGCTTCCACGGCAAGGCAGCCCCAAGGGGCAGCAGCATGGCGAGAGCGATCATGAAGGGTGTGAAGGTCAGGTCGAAAAACGGGGGGCCGACGGTGACTTTTTCGCCCCAAAAGGCTTCCGCCACCAAGGGCCACATGGTGCCGAAAAATACGACGAGGCAAGACACACTTAGAAGTAGATTATTGATGATCAGTGCGGATTCACGGCTTACGGGCGAAAAGACGCCCTTGGCCTCTAACGCAGAGGAGCGCATGGCAAATAGCGT
>CAZBBZ010000358.1:0-3464 GCA_964489925.1 uncultured Rhodobacterales bacterium | reverse complement strand
AGCTTGATGCTCTCTACGAGATGCAAACGGGCAGCGGTACAGTTTTAACCATTCAAAACCGAGTTATCGTGGATGAATCCCGTAAGCCGCACCGTTATGCAATGTCGACAATCTCCGTCACCGCACCCGAGGGGCCGTTTGAATGGTTGAACAGACGCCTTTTGGTTGGAACCTTGCAATCGGCAAGACCGCACAGACAGGCCGTTATTGTAAGGGCCTGGAAAATGGACGCACATCCGCTTTGAATGTAGCTGGTGGGATAAATCAGGACGGGGTCCATCCCGCATAAAGCGACCCGGTTTTGGGATATGGCAAAGCTATAACTTCCCCGCGCCTTGCGGATGCGTAACAGGTCGTAACAAACTCGATAGACGCACGCGCATCCGCTAAAGTGACCATCTGCGACCTGTCGCCTTGCAAAGCCTTTGCAACGCTTCGCAGATACCCCTCAAACCCCACTGGTGCAGGGGCAACGTCGCTGACAACGTCATCGATGCGCGCTTGGCCCATCGGTGCGCGCGCCGTAAAGCGCCACGGCTTGGCCGCAGGTGCATAAGGCGATTGGTCGCTTTCCACCGTCACGTTTTCAAACACCAGTTTCAAGCGACTGGCGTCTTGCGCCGCCCCAAGCGTCACCGAAGATGTCACCAAAGCGCCATTGTCCATTTCCAATGAAAGCGCTGCACAATCCTCCACCTCGATATCATTCACGCGCGTCGCGGTTCGGGCGTAAATACTGGCCACAGGCCCCATAAAGTGCCGTATGAGATCGTGAATATGGATCGCGTGACCAAGCAATGCCCCACCGTTTTCGCCCGCCCAAGTTCCGCGCCAAGGCGCTTTGTAATAGACGGCATCGCGGTTCCAATGGGTTTCCAACGTGGCAACCTGCGCTTGCCCTGTCAGCCCCGCGGCGATTAGGGCGGTCAACTGCGCCGCCCCTTGCCCAAAGCGATACTGAAAGACCGGCGACAAAAAACCGTTGGTTTGCGTAAGTTTGGCCGCGATTTGATCCACCTCGGCCAGCGAGGGGGCAAGCGGCTTTTCGCAAATCACGGCTTTGCCCGCCTCCAGCGCTTTTAGGCAAGCCATAACGTGCAAATGGGGCGGTAGGCAGATGTCGACCAAGTCAATCGCAGCATCCTTAAGCACCGCATCAAAATCTGCCATGACTTGAATATCACCATAGCCCACAACGGCTTTCTGGGCGCGATCAACGTCCAAATCGCATAGGATGCGCACGTCAAACAGATCGGGCAGCTTGGCATAGGCGGCCAAATGCTCTGCCCCGATGCCCGCTCCGATAATCGCAACGCGGGCGGTCATGCTTCTGCTTTCGCCTGCGCTTTGATCGCCAATTCCATCACCTTAAACGCATGAGCTTGGGGCATCGCCGTTTCAGACCGGTTATGCACATCCGCAATCAAACGCGCGAAATACGGAAGCCCCGCCCCGTTGCAATCAATCAACTCGTTCTTATCACCATTGGTCAGGATCAGCGTATTGGTTGCATGGGGGCGACCCACATCGGTATATTTGCGCAGCTCAATCTGACCTTCGGTGCCTTGAATAAACAGACGCCCATCGCCCCAAGTTGGCATCCCATTGGGGGTGAACCAATCCACGCGCACATATCCCCGCCCCTTGGGGGAGTACAAAACAACCTCGCCAAAATCCTGAAAACCGGGATAGTCCGGAAGGGTTGTGTTTTCCACGGCAGCATGGGCGATTTCAGCCTCTTCCGCGCCTGTAAAATGCAAGTATTGATCAATCTGATGGCTGGCAATATCGCATAAAATGCCACCATAACGCGCGCGTTCAAAGAACCAGTCTGGCCGGGTTTGCAGGTTCTTTTTATGCGGCCCGATCCCAATCGTTTGCACCACACGCCCGATCGCTCCGCCAAAAACCAGGGCTTCGGCGCGAGTTACGGCCGGCACCTGAAAGCGTTCGGAAAAATTCACCGACCAGATGCGCCCGGTCCGTGCCTGCGCGTCTTGCAGGGCGGCAAGATCGCTAAGCGTCGTGACCCCCGGCTTGTCGACCATCACATCTTTGCCCGCCTCCATCGCCTCAATCGCCAACCGCGCGCGATCGCCGGGGACCGCCGAGATGAGGATCATATCCACACTGGTATCCTCAAGGATCATGCGGCGATCAGCGACTTTAGCAATCTCGGGAAACACCTCGTTGAACTTCGCCTCCGTCACGGCAGGACCATCGGTCCAATAGTGGGCGCAAACGCAGCCTTCTGCCTTCATATTGGTAAGCATGCCAAAGATATGCCCATGATCAATGCCAAGCACGCCAAGTTTCAATCCATCAGACATCAAGCGGCACGCGCCTCCCTTGTTTGGACGAGTTTTCAATCGCATCAATCAATGCGTGAACCCGCAAAGCAGAGCGTCCGGTTATCAAGGGCGGGCGGCTTTCTTGAAGACTTTGCGCAAAATCCTCAATAACCGCGCGGTGAGCATCCGGGCCGAAATCCATCGGGTTAGCCCCCGCGCCCGAGCGGGCTTGTTCCCCAAGCGTTTGCGCCTCACCATTGCGCCAAGTAATTGCAAGCGTCCCAGCCTCTAGCTGGACCGAGCCGTTTTCAAAATGCATCACGATGCGTTCACCGCGCCCGGGATAGCTGGCAGTGGTTGCAAACATCTGCCCTAAAGCCCCATTTTCAAACCGTAGACCCGCGGTGGCGAAATTTTCAGCCTCCATCTGGTGCTGCCGCGCGGTGCCGATCATCGCTGTGACCTCGCTCACCGGCCCCGTCAGATGCAGCATCAAATCAAGCGTGTGGATGGCTTGTGAAATCAGCACGCCACCCCCATCGCGCGCATAACTGCCGCGCCCCGGCGCGTCATAATATGCTTGATCGCGCCACCACGGCACAGTGACCTCAATCATATGCAACGCGCCAAAGCGCGGCATCAGGGCGCGCAGTTTCGCAACCATTGGCCGGGTGCGGTGTTGCAACATGATGCCCAAAGGCAGCGCTGCATCCTCGCAAGCGGTTACCAGTGCTTTGGCCGCGTCTAGGGTTCGCTCCACCGGTTTTTCCATCAACACAGGCACACGCGCGTTGATGCATGCATCGATGATTTCACTCCGCGCATTGGGCGGTGTGGCCAGCATCACGAAATCGAGCTTCCTGTTCAGCATTTCTTGCAAACTGGTGACCGCTTCGATCTGATTGCCATGGGCGGCGACAAACTCATCCCGGCGTGTTTTGGTGGGGGAAAACGCGCAAGTCAGCTCGACCACATCAGACGCCGCACAAGCATCTGCAAAAGTGCCTGCAACCATGCCAAGACCGATCAGCCCGACGTTCATTTTAGCCCGCTCACCCAAGCGTCACCCAGCCCGCGTTCTTTTTGGACGACGCAACACAAGCAGCCACGAATTCCATGCCTTTCAACCCGTCATAAACGGTTGGAAAAACCACGCCTGTGGGAATAGTTTCC
>CAZBBZ010000357.1:0-3473 GCA_964489925.1 uncultured Rhodobacterales bacterium | reverse complement strand
GATGCCCATGGCTATGGGCGCTTTCACGGGCAATACGGGATGCTGGTTCTGTCCCGCTTTCCCATTCTGGCTGATGATGCGCGGACCTTTTCTAAAATGCTTTGGGCAGACTTGCCCGGTGCCGATTTGCCAGCGCATAGCGATGGGTCGCCCTATCCGACGCCAGCGGCACAAACCGCGATCCGGCTCAGTTCCAAGTCGCATTGGGACGTGCCGATTGACGTGGATGGCCGGGTCTTGCACCTGTTTGCCAGCCACCCAACCCCGCCCGTATTTGATGGGCCGGAGGATCGGAACGGCAAACGCAATGGGGATGAAATCCGGTTTTGGGCGCGCTATGTCGATGGGGCAGAATTTGTCGACGATCTGGGGCGCGCCGCGTCGCGTCGCGATGCGCCATTCGTCGTATTGGGGGATCTGAACGCGGACCCGTTTGATGGGGATGGTATTCATGGGGCGATTGCGGACCTGTTGGCCAATACTAAGGTCCAAGATCCAAAACCTGTAAGCCTCGGTGGGGCAGCGGCGGCGCAATCCCAAGGGGGTGCGAACTTAGCTCATGAGGGCGATGCCGCGCTTGATACCGCCGACTGGAATGACAGCCGAGGACCGGGCAATCTGCGTGTGGACTACGTGCTGCCCTCTGCCGATCTTAGCATAAAGGGCGCCGGCGTGTTCTGGCCAGCGCCCGGAGAGCAAGGGTATGATCTTGTTGGCAAGGCGAAAGGCGGGCGTCCTGCCAGTTCTGACCACCGGCTTGTTTGGGTGGATATCGCCTTTTGATCCTCCCTAGCGCGCTTTGGGCGCAGAGGTATGTGCCACCACGTCCTTAAGGGATGTCATTTGGAAACCGGGCAAAAGCTGCTGCAAAGGCTCTGCGTCCAACCAATGCGGATGGTCCCATAAGTAACGCATCTTCAACGCCTCGCGCCCTGTCGCCCAAAATGGCGCGGCCAAGCGCAAAAACCACCATGAAAATCGTTTTTGCTTTACCGGGCCATGCACTTGTGTAGCGGCGGTCGCAATCTCTTCACCCGTGACGGCAAGACCCGGAAACGGAATGTCTGAAAACTTGGGTAGCTGCCCTTCGATCTCTGCCAGCTCAACAGCGGCGCGGGCGAAATCTGGAAGATAGGCCCAGGCGTGCATCTTTGTCTTGGCACCGGGATAGGTCATGGCACCTTTGCGCAAGGGACCCGCGATCGCAATTTCCCACCAAGTTCCGGGGCCATTTTCGGCAACAAAATCGCCTGCCCGCAAGATCAGAATGGGAATGTCACTGTCGCGATACATCCGCTCTATCTGGCGGCGCACCTCGCCCTTATCCGTGTTCGGGTTTTGTGGCGTCTGCGGCCCCCAAGGTGCAGGCTCGACGCCGAAGTTATAGAGGTTGCCGGGTAGGATCACACGCGCGCCAGAGGCCTTGGCCGCCGCGATGACGTCACGGGTGATGGCCGGTAGTGTCGTTTCCCAATCACTGTACCCGACGGGGTTCAAGCCGTTGAAAATTATATCCGCGCCTTTTGCGGCGGCTGCCATATCCGTGCCACGGGTGAACTTGCGCACCTGCCAGGCCGCGCTTTCAAAGGCTGCGACCGCATGGCGTCCGGCGTTACCAGAAGCCCCGAGGATCAAAACTGTTTTCGTCATATTGCGTCCTTTCGTTTGTATGTCCCCAATTTAGTCCCCCAAAATTTTTTATAGAATTCCCCAAAATTGCAGTTTAGGTATTCAATTATGAATAGTATCGGCGCGGCTGATTGGAGCCTGCTACAAACCTTTTTGGCAGTGATGGAAACAGGCTCGCTGTCAGCTGCGGGCCGCACGCTGCGGCTGTCTCAGCCGACCGTTGGTCGCCAGATTGCGGAGCTAGAGACGCAGTTGGGTACCGTGCTCTTCACCAGAAGCGCACGGGGATTGGTGCCCACCGACCTTGCCCAGTCGCTTTTGCCGAAAGTACAAGAAATGCAGGCTGCCGCCGCCAGCCTTTCGATGGCGGTCACCGGGGCCTCTGCCCAGATTGCAGGGACAGTGCGCGTGACCGCCTCTGAGCTGTTCAGCGCTTTTGTGGTCCCTGAATTATGCGCACCGTTGTTGGCGGACCATCCAGAGCTGCAGATCGAACTCGTCGCCTCTAACAGCAACGAAAACCTTTTGGCCCGCGACGCTGATATTGCGCTGCGCATGGTGCGACCCACGCAGAATGATCTTGTGATGCGCAAAGCGGGGGAAACACCGATGGGGCTTTTCGCCCATGAAAACTATGTGGCGACCCATGGCTCGCCCGAAAGCATGGCGGGCTTGGGCGATCATGTGTTTATTGGCTACGATAAGGACACGCTGCTTATTCGTGGGATGGCGCAAATGGGGATCAATGCAGCACCGACAGACTTTCGTTTTCGCTGTGATAATCAGATCGTCCAGCTAGAGGCGCTAAGGGCCGGGCTTGGCATTGGTATCGCGCAACTGACGGTGGCGGCTCAGATTGACGGGCTGATCCGGTTATTGCCGGAACTGCAAATTCCCGCGTTGCCCGTTTATGTGGTGGCTCACCAAGAGCTGGCGTCTTCGGCGCGGGTGCGGTTGGTCTATGATCATTTGGCAGAGGCGATCGGTCTAAGGCTTGGCATGCCTTGACCCGTTTGCGCGGCTAAGCTACGGGCAAGGCCTGAAATTGACGCTAGAACGAGGACGACCCCATGACCAATCACAGCCTTCTTATTTTGCCCGGCGACGGCATTGGACCAGAGGTTATGACCGAGGTTCGCAAGGTCATTGCTTGGGTTGGCGAAAACAAGGGCCTGAACTTTGATGTGTCCGAAGATTTGGTCGGCGGTGCCGCTTATGATGCGCATGGCACGCCGTTGCACGATGACACCATGGCCAAAGCGCAAGAGGTCGATGCGGTATTGCTTGGCGCTGTTGGTGGTCCCAAATACGACGATCTCGACTTTTCGGTAAAGCCAGAGCGCGGCTTGCTGCGTTTGCGCAAAGAAATGGATTTGTATTCTAACCTGCGCCCGGCCCAGTGCTTTGACGCTTTGGCGGATTTCTCGTCCCTGAAAAAGGATGTGGTTGCCGGTCTTGATATCATGATCGTGCGCGAGCTGACCTCTGGCATCTATTTCGGTGAGCCGCGCGGGATCATCAAAGAAGGCAACGAGCGCGTTGGCATCAATACCCAGCGGTACACCGAAAGCGAAATTGCGCGGGCTGCGCGGTCCGCCTTTGAGCTGGCACGCAAGCGGTCCAACAAGGTCTGTTCCATGGAAAAGGCCAATGTGATGGAAAGTGGCATCCTGTGGCGTGATGTTGTTAACGAAGTACATGCGGCTGAATATAGCGACGTGGAACTGTCCCACATGTATGCGGATGCGGGCGCGATGCAGCTGTGCCGCTGGCCCAAACAGTTTGACGTGATCGTAACAGATAACCTGTTTGGCGATATTCTGTCGGATGCGGCTGCGATGCTG
>CAZBBZ010000356.1:0-3478 GCA_964489925.1 uncultured Rhodobacterales bacterium | reverse complement strand
GCAATCTCGCAAATCAGGTCCGCATAGACCCGGATTTCATATTGCGCATGTTTGTCGCCGCGCAGACGCAAGAAGTGGAACAGGTTGTGCAAATCCACCTTCCAGTACATCTGCGTATAAACATTGATCGGCAGGTTCACCCGCGCCAATTCGCGGGCCAGACCCGCTTGGCCGTCTTGTGACAACATCGCCTCATAGTTGTCATAGGCGTGCGAGCTGTCGTCTTTTAGGATACGCATCACGCGCTCGGCTTCTTCGCCTTCCAAAAGCGCGCCGCGCCCTTGATTGTTGATCTTGGACTGCGCCGCCAGCGCGTCGGGGGCGGGAATATAGAACTCCCGGTCGAGGATCGAATAGCGCGCAGAATACTCATTCACATTCGCTGTGCGGTGGCGCAGCCAGTGGCGCGCGATGAACACAGGCAGTTTAACGTGCAGCTTAATTTCGCACATTTCAAACGGAGTCGAATGCCAGTGGCGCATCAAATAGTTGATAAGCCCCGCATCGCCAGACACATGTTTGGTCCCTGCCCCATAGCTAACCCGCGCCGCCTGAACGATCGCGCTGTCATCGCCCATATAATCAATGACTCGCACAAAACCGTGGTCAAGCACGTCATGGGCTTTGAAAAGACGCTGCTCCATCGCGGGCACGGTTGGGCGCATGGTTTGCGCGCTCATAGTGCGTTGTTCGTCGATTTCAGCTTGCTGCTCTGCAGTAATAGGCACGAGGTCGTCCTCTTTGATGGGTTACGCGACTCAGATTTAGACGCACAATATATTCACTCTAAGGCGACGGGAACGTTGATATCAGGGGAAAAAATGCGCTTTGAACGCCATTGTTCAGAGCCCCCGCATCCTGAACGCCTTACCCAAGGCCTAAACTTGGGCATCGCCTAGTCTATAATTGGCCAAAAGAACAGTCTTTTGCGCAGACTATAGTTAAGCGCCTTCATGGTTTCTCTATTGCACGACGTGCGTGTTTTGCGCAGGCTACCCCAAAAAATCATTTCCGGGAGAGCTAGATGACCACCACCGATTTTTTTGCGGGTGTGCCGCATGCCACGTTTGAGGGCGCAAGCAGTACGAACCCTTTTGCATTTCGCCATTATGACGCGGATGAGATTGTTATGGGCAAGCGGATGGAGGATCATTTGCGCTTTGCCGTGGCCTATTGGCACAGCTTTGCGTGGCCCGGTGGCGATCCCTTTGGCGGGCAGACGTTTGACCGACCTTGGTTCGGGGACACGATGGATCATGCGCGGCTCAAAGCGGATGTGGCGTTTGACATGTATGAATTGCTCAACGTGCCGTTTTTCTGTTTCCACGATGCGGATGTACGCCCTGAGGGGACAAATTTTGCCCAGAACGCTGCGCGATTGGAAGAGATTGTCGATTACTTTGGCACCAAGATGGAAAGCGCAAAGACCAAGCTTTTATGGGGAACCGCGAACCTGTTTTCCCATCGCCGCTTTATGTCAGGCGCGGCCACCAATCCGGACCCAGAGGTGTTTGCCTTTTCCGCGGCCACGATCAAATCCTGCATGGATGCCACGCATAAACTGGGCGGTCAGAACTATGTGCTTTGGGGCGGGCGCGAGGGCTATGAAACGCTGCTGAACACCGATCTGGCGCGCGAGCGGGCGCAGGCAGGCGCGATGCTGCAAATGGTGGTGGATTACAAACATAAGATCGGCTTTGACGGCACCATATTGATCGAGCCCAAACCGCAAGAACCCACCAAGCATCAGTATGATTACGATGTGGCGACGGTTTACGGGTTTCTTAAGGACTTCGGGCTTGAGGGCGAGGTGAAGGTTAATATCGAACAGGGCCATGCGATTTTGGCGGGCCATAGTTTTGAGCATGAAATTGCAACGGCGGCAGCGCTTGGGATATTTGGCTCTATCGACATGAACCGCAATGACTATCAGTCAGGTTGGGACACGGATCAGTTTCCCAACAATGTGCCAGAGGTGGCCACGGCATATTACGAAATCCTGCGTGCAGGGGGCTATACCACGGGCGGGACGAATTTTGATGCCAAGCTGCGCCGCCAATCGCTTGATCCAGCCGATTTGATTGCGGCTCATGTTGGGGCGATGGATGTCTGCGCGGCAGGCTTAAAGGCAGCCGCGGCAATGCTGGAAAACGGCGGACTAGAGGCCATGCGCGCCGAGCGTTACGCGGGTTGGGATGATTGTGATTATCTAAACAGCGATCTAAGCCGCATTTCTGCGAAAGTGCTGGCAGATGAAATCAATCCAGAACCTCGTTCGGGGCGTCAAGAAATCTTGGAAAACTGGGTAAACCGATTTTTGTAGGCGTTAATTCAGTGCGCGGATGGGGCTCGTCAATTTAGGCGAACGGCCGCGCCTGCGTTACGTTCTTCGGCGGAAAAGCCGATTTCTTGTAGGCCGAAATAGGCGAAAAAGCTGATAACGGCGATGGCGGCAAAGCCTGCTAACATGGCATTCATTGGGTGGCTCCTTTCAGAAATTCAATCAGATCCGCGCGATCATCGGCCGAGGCGATCACTTGCATCGGCATTTTTGATCCCGGAATATAATGGTCCGGGCCTTGGTCAAACAAAAGGTCAATCGTATCCTCGGCCCACGTTATATCAGAATTGCGTAGCGTGGCAGAATATTTATAGCCCGCCAAGCCGCCCGCTGCGCGTCCAAACAGACCGTGCAAATGCGGACCAGCTTTGCGGGATGCCCCGGCTTCAAGCGCATGACAGATTGAGCATTTGCGCATGAACTGCCGCTCACCGTTGGACATTTGTTCCACATCGCGCAAAAAGCTGCGCGACTGCCCGACGGCGGGTTCAAAGTTATCGAGCAACGCAACCGGCCAAGCGTAGATCACATCATCAAGGCCACCTGCATAAATGGTCTCGCCATCATTGGAAAATGCCAACGCCCAAACTGGACCTTTGCGAAAGGCGCGAAAATCCTTTGTGATGGTCCAGGTGGCCGTGTCGATCATCATGATATAGCTATGACCATCCCCCACGGCGAGCTGACCCGTCGCGGCGTGATAATCCATTGATAAAATCGGGCGGCGGTCCAATGTGAAATCTGCGATCTGTCGGCCTTCATGGTCAATGATCCGCGTGCCACCGTCCACTGCGCCGTAAGCGATCCAGTCACGGGTGGCGATCAGCTTATTGATGCCAAAGCCGTGGCGCGCGATAGGGCGCATGTCAAAGGCCTTAAGATCATAGCGTTGCACCATGCCGTTGGAAGTTGCCGCAAACAGCGTGTTCCCGTCAGGCGAAAAGGCGACCGCGTTTACCCCGGCACCGGGATAAGCCAGATCCTTACGCGCGTCCCCGCTTAGGGACCACAAAGTGACCGACCCATCCCAAGACCCGCTTGCAAGCATGTCCCCAACCGGGGCGCGCGCAAGCGATGTGACTTTGCCTTTGTGTGTGCCAATGACGCGCGGCGCATCGCCCCAAAGTCGGATGGTGA
>CAZBBZ010000355.1:0-3481 GCA_964489925.1 uncultured Rhodobacterales bacterium | reverse complement strand
TGTTCTTGGCGACGCGAACTTTGGAACCTGCGTCACGCATCTGGCTCCGAAAATTGACACAACAGCCGCCCCCGCGCCGCCTGAACCTGTAAAAGAAGCCCCCGAAGTTCAAGAAGAAATCGCACCAAAGCCCACGCCCGAACCGCAGCCCGCGCCAGAACCGCTCGAAAAACAACAAGCCGCCGCGCCCGAAGAAGCGACCACCGAAATCGCACCGGACGCGACGCCCCAAGTAAGCCCGACCGCGCCGAAAACTGCGACCTTGCCCCGTGGCCGCCCTACGCGCGCCGCCAAAACTGAAACACCGCCCGAAGAAGAGGTGGCCCAAAGCCGGGTTGAAAAACTAGTCGCAGCCCTAAACGCCACCAACGACAACAAAGAGGCCGCAGAGCCTGTTGAAACTTTGGCACCAGAAAGCGCCACAGCAACGGCCGCGCCTGCAAGCCTTGGTCAAGACTTCACCTTTGGCGAACAACAAGCGGTCGGTGCCGTGATTGGCCGCACGTGGAACAAGGTCAATATCGTGGGCAAAGAAAACTACGAACAATTGGTCGTGGTGGTTCGCGTCAAGCTGCAAGCCAACGGCAAGGTTATGGGCGATGTGCAACCAGTTGAGCCGCAAAAGCCAACGGGCGATTTTCGCGTCGCCTTCGAAGCGGCCCGCCGCGCGGTCTTGCGCGCGCAACCCCTGCCTTTGCCGCAAGACAAATTCAACGACGGTGATTACTTGGAAATCCGGTTTGACCCCGGCAGCGGCGAACCCGCTTTGCAATAATAAGAGAGACACGCATCATGTTATCCCGCATCCTCTTGGCACTCTTTGTCACCCTCCTTTCGGTGCCACTGGCCACAGCGCAAAACCGCACGTTCAAGATCGACGTAACCGGCGGCGTGGCAGAACCTCTGCCCATCGCCGCCCCTGCCTTCACCGCCAACAACCCGGCGGCGTTGAAAATTGCAAACCAAATAACTGAAGTGATGACCGCCAATTTGGTCAACACCGGGCTGTTTCGCGAAATCCCCCGCGCCGCCCACATCGCGACCGTTTCCAATTTTAACGCCACACCCGCATTCACCGATTGGAAAGCGATCAACGCCCAAGCCTTGACCACGGGCAATGTCATTGTCGACAAGGGCGGCAAGCTGACTGTTCAGTTCCGGCTCTGGGACGTATTCGCCGAAGCCCCCATGGGCGAAGGGTTGCAATTCGCGGGCGGCGAAGCCGCATGGCGGCGCATCGCCCATAAAGTATCCGACGCAGTTTACACGCGCTTAACCGGCGAAACGGGCTATTTTGACAGCCGCGTGGTGTTCGTGTCGGAAACCGGCCCCAAGGACGACCGCAAAAAGCGCCTTGCGGTGATGGATCAGGACGGTGCGAACCTTGCCTATCTGACGGACGACCGCTCGATCGTGCTGGCCCCCCGCTTTTCGCCCAATGCGCGCGACGTGATTTTTACCAGCTACGCCGATGGCAAACCCAAGGTCGATCAGATCAATCTGGAAACCAAAGCCCGGCGCACCTTTGCAGACCTTCCCGGCATGAGCTTTGCCCCCCGCTTTTCACCCGATGGCCGCTATGTGGTGATGTCGGTCGCGCAAGGGTCCAACACCGACATATTCCGCATTGATGTAGCCACCAGCGTCACGCGCCAACTGACCACGGACCCGGCGATTGATACCGCCCCCAGCTTTTCACCCGACGGCAGCCAAATCGTCTTTGAAAGCGACCGGGGCGGCAGCCAACAGCTTTACATCATGGGCGCCGATGGCGGTGCCGCCAAACGCATCAGCTTTGGCAAAGGGCGCTACGGCACGCCCGTTTGGTCCCCCCGCGGGGACATGATCGCGTTTACCAAAATGCAAGGTGGACGGTTTCATATTGGCGTCATGCGGGTGGATGGTTCTAACGAGCGTTTGCTGACCGCGAGTTTTCTGGACGAAGGTCCAACATGGGCGCCAAACGGACGCGTGTTGATGTTCTTTCGCGAAAGCAAAGGCGCAAATGGCGCACCGCAGTTGTATTCGGTCGATGTGTCCGGGCGGAACCTGCGCCGGATCGACACAAAGGACCACGCCTCTGACCCGGCATGGTCCGCACTTTTGAAATAACGACCCAAAGTGGTCGCGAACAGTTGCAACGCTCTTGAAGGAACTCGTGACTTGGGTTTGAGCCCCCCACATGATAAAATCACGTCCATAATTGACCCGCGCCAAAAGCGGGCAAACGGCAGACCATAAAAATAACAGGCGGTAATGACATGAAATTTACAGTTGTATTGGCACTCATTGGCGCAGTCGCGCTTTCGGGTTGTGCGAAAAATGGCGGCATTTTTGGCCGCAAAGACATTGATGCGGCCGCAACCTCTAATGCGCAGACTGGCCTGAACGGGATCGGCCTTGAAGGGGTTGAACAAACCAGCATCGCGTTCTTCAACTCCTCGGTTGGGGACCGCGTGCTATTCCCCGTTGATCGCCACACGCTGACACCAGAATCCGCGGCAATCCTTGACGGCCAAGCCCAGTGGTTGCTGGCCAACACAGGCTACCAAGCCACGATCGAGGGTCACGCCGACGAGCAAGGCACCCGCGAATACAACCTTGCTCTGTCTTCACGGCGTGCAAGTTCCGTTTACAACTACCTCGCCAGCAAAGGCGTGCCAGAAGCCCGCATGACCGTCGTGCCTTACGGCAAGGAACGCCCCCTTGCGATCTGTTCGGACGAAACCTGCTGGGCGCAAAACCGTCGCTCGGTCACGGTCGTGGCTGGCGGCTTTTCAAGCTAAGGATTTTTCGACATGATCCGCGCGTTTTTCTTTTTTCTTTGCCTGCCGGGGCTGGCGTTTGCGCAAGATAGCATCGATCCCAATGCCTTGGGCGATATCCGGGGCGAACTGTCAGCACTCGCAGCAGAAATCGAAAGCCTGCGCGCGCTTCTTTTGGCCGAAGGCGCCACGCGCGATGTGAACGACCCAACAACAGGCACCGCGATCCTGCGCCTTGGCCAACTCGAAGAACGCATCCAAGCCGTCACGGGCGATGTCGAAGAATTGCGCTTTGGCATCTCGTCCATCGTCGCGGATGCAACCAACCGCTTTGGCGACCTAGAGTTTCGCATCACCGAACTTGAGGGCGGCGATATTTCCGCCCTTGGCACAACGCCCGTCCTTGGGGCCGCAGAAATCGCCGCCACATCGCCAGCTCCGGCGATTGATAATGGCACCGAAGTCTCGCTTGCCGTGGGGGAAAAGGCGGATTTCCTTTCCGCCGAAAAAGCCCTGGCGGACGGCGAATTTGCCAATGCCGCCGATAAATATTCCGGCTTTGTCGCCGCCTATCCCGGCGGTCCTTATGCGGTGCAAGCGCTGTTTGGCCGGGGCGAAGCCCTGCGCCAGCTCGAACGCCATAAAGACGCCGCCCGGTCCTATCTTGATGCCTTCACAGCGGCCCCCGAAGGCACAATGGCCGCAAAATCCTTGAT
>CAZBBZ010000354.1:0-3496 GCA_964489925.1 uncultured Rhodobacterales bacterium | reverse complement strand
TAAAAGACGTGGCCCGTGATGCGCAGCTTATCAGTTTGATTGAACAAGACATGCCTGAAGGCTTTGATACAACCCTTGGGGAAAAAGGGGTGCGCTTGTCCGGGGGGCAGAAACAACGGGTGGGCATCGCGCGTGCGCTTTACCGCAATGCGGATTTGATAGTTCTGGATGAAGGCACAAGCGCGCTGGATGGCCTAACCGAAACCGAGATTATGAGCGCGCTTAACAACCTGCCAAAAGCCAAGACCATCGTTTTGATCGCGCATCGTCTTAGCACGATCAAGGCGTGTGATCGGATCGTGGTTCTGGAACGGGGGCGCTTGGCGGGCATTGGTCCGTGGGACGCGCTGGTGCGCGACAATCCGGTTTTTGCGAGTCTGGCCAGCGCCGGAGGACACTAACACCTAGATTTGGATTGATCCATGGCGGGCGCCTCGCCGTATACGTCATGGGTGAGAAAAGATTTCAACGTATCAGAGAACAAATTTATGACTTTCGAGGGCATGCTCAATCGCTTTCATAGCGCGGCGCAGAACGAGCCGAGCCGCGTTGTGCTGGATGATCGCGATGGGATGCATGACTTTGGTGATGTTTTGGCCTGCGCGGATCGTCTGTTTGGAAATCTGCGCGCGCTCGGCGTTGGTGAAGGCGATCTTGTCGGCTTGCTGATGGATCGCGACATCCATTTGCCTGCTGCCATTTTAGCGCTGTTTGGCCTAAAGGCGGCCTATTTGCCGCTGGAAAAAACCGACCCCCCCGCGCGACAGGCAGCGGCCGTGGCCGCGTGTGAATGTCGCTTTGTGATTGGCACGCGCGCTGCTTTGACAGAGTTTGATGAAGGGGCGGCGGCCTTGGATCATCCGCCTGTGACGCTGGCGATTGAAGACCTAGATCAGGGCTTGGCCGAAAGGCTTGCAAACCCTGAGGTGGATCAAGACACCCTCGCCTATGTTTTATTGACCTCTGGCAGTACCGGTACGCCAAAGGCGGTTAGCGTCACACATGGCAATGTGATTGCCCTGTTGGATGGGGCCACGGATGTGTTGAGCTTTACGCCTGATGATCGGTATTTAGCCACCTCGCCCCTGACATTTGATGCCTCGATCCCTGAATTATTCCTGCCTTTAACCACGGGCGCGCGGATCGTTTTGCGCGACCGCGATCTGGTGCTTGCGCCAAAACTTTTTACCGATGTGCTGACGCAAACCGGGGCGACGATTGCGCAAACCACCCCGTCAACTTGGTCGATGATACTTGCTGAATTGGGCACGCTACCGCGCTTACGGCTGTTAATCACCCATGGCGAGGCGATCACGCCCGCTTTTGCCCGCGACCTTGCCTCGCGCGCGGGGCGCGTTTTGAATATGTATGGGCCGACTGAAACCACCGTTTGGGCCACAGCGCATGACCTTACGCCCGCTATGGCGGCACCTTTGTCCAGCGGCTCGGCTCCGATTGGGACGGCATTGCCCCATATCCAAGTCTTGATCCGCGATGCGACGAACCAAGAAATCACCGATGATGCGCCCGGTGAACTCTGCTTGGGCGGCCCAAGCGTTACGGCGGGCTATCGCAATGATGCCGCGCGCAGCGATGCAGTGTTTTTTGAACATAGCAACACGCGGTTCTACAAGACCGGCGATTTGGTGTGCAAAGACGCAGACAACGTCATTCACTATCTGGGACGCATTGATGATCAGCTGGCAATCAATGGCTTGCGGATCGAACCCGGAGAGATTGAAACCGCGTTAAGCGCCCATGACCATGTGAAATCCGCCGCAGTGACATGGTACGAAGTCAATGCAGATCAGCGCGCCATTGTTGCAGGCGTGGTTGCCCATGCGGGTCATTCGATCAATGCAGAGGGCTTGCGCCAATTTTTGAGCGACAAATTGAACCGCTCGCAATTGCCAGCGAAATATCTGATTTTGGATGCGTTGCCCACGCTGAACAGCGGCAAATTGGACCGCAAATCCTTGCGCGCCCTAGCGGATGCGCCCGACGTGGCGACCGATCAAACGCAGGATTTGACACCATCCCAAGCGCAAGTCGCACAAATTTGGGCCGATCTGTTGGACCGCGATCAGATTTCAGCGGAGGATCAGTTTTTCGTCATTGGCGGTGATAGCCTGTCTGCGGTGGCAATGATCAGTCGGGTCAATAAGGCCTTTGATTGCGATCTTGACGTCACGGCGATCTTTGAAACGCCGCTGTTGCGCGAGTTTGCGCAGCTGACTGAAAACACAAATCTACAAGTGTTAAAAGACGCGGAAGGCGGCCATCAGATTGGGCATGTTTTGCCGATGAACATGCAGCTTAGCGGCACGCCATTGTTTTTCTCGCTTGCGGATTATGCCTATCCGGCGGGCGAAGGGGCGCGTATTCCTTGCCCGTTTTATAACCTAACCGTGTGGAACCGGACCGAGGGCATCGGCAGCTATCAAGACATTGAAACTTTTGCCGCCCAATATCGCGAAGAATTGGTAGAGCGCCAAGCAAACGGCCCCTATCGGCTTGCGGGATATTCTGTTGGGGGGATTTTGATTTTCGAAGTGGCGCGCCAATTGATCGCGGATGGCGAAAAGGTCGCCACACTGTTTTTGCTTGATCCAACACCGCCCACAAAGTTTGATTTCGGCAATCGCACCAAAGGGGCCGCCCAGCTTTTGAGCGAGGCGCGTCGGATCGCCAAACGCACGCCTATGGACCTTAAGAACCTAAGTTTCTGGAACGATTATCGCTTGGTAAACGCCGCGTTGAAAAATGATGGCGCCACCAAGGTGGATGCAAAGACGCGCTATAACGCCATGCGGTTTGCCATTGGGCGCATGGCCGCGCGCTATGTGGGAAAACCCTTGGATGTTGACGCCACAATCGTGTCCTGTGACCAAGGGATGATTGATGTCTGGTCCAAGCTAATCGGTGGCACCAAGACCACTCATTTGATCACCGCCAAACACATGGATATGTTCCACGCCCCCACGGACAAGGTTTGGACAGATCTTTTGCTGGATCAACTGGCCAAGGATGGCGCGTAAGCGAGGCTTAGACCATGCGCGCGATGATATTGCGCTGAATATCGGACGTGCCGGAATAAATCACACCGCCCAGCCCATCGCGAAGATCGGTTTCTGCACTATGACCAAGGGTCAAACCGCGCCCGCCGGTGACCCGCAGAGCATCAAGGCTAGAGGCCAAAAACGCCTCGGAAATCTGCAGCTTGACCAAAGCGGCATGATCGCTTGTCAGCTTGCCCTCGTCTGCGAGATAAGCCGCGTTATAAAGCATCAGCTCGGCCGTTTGCGCCCGCAGCGCCATATCAGCGATGCGGTTTGACACCGACTGGTTTGCAAGGATCGGCTTGCCAAACAGCACCCGGTTTTGGGCGAAGTTTTTCGTGTCTTGCACTTGGCGTCGCATCGCGCCCACATGACTGGCCAGAATGAACCCACGTTCCCAAATCATAGAGTGCTGAAAAATGCTTTGCCCCGCCCCT
>CAZBBZ010000353.1:0-3512 GCA_964489925.1 uncultured Rhodobacterales bacterium | reverse complement strand
GCTCATGGGCATAAACGATGCCGATGCCCCCGGTCAAAATGCCAAGACCTAGAAACAGAACAACTTCTTCCCAAATGGCCAGATGGTCCGTTTGGGTGACAAAGACGATGGCGCCAAAAATGGCTAGCAGCTGCAAGGGGCACCAGATCATCGTGACAGCGCGATGCCAAAACAGCGCTGCATCCGGCGTTTCCGGGTCCGCGTTTTCGCGGTTATGGCCAATCATCGCATCCAACAGCGTATAGCCAATCACCGCCAACAGCGGGGGCAGCACCAAAAACAACCCCCCCCATAATGCACCCAGTGCAAATATTGGCAAAAACAACAGCGACACGGCAAACGGAAGTGCGGCAAAAAACCCGGTGAAGTTACGGCTCATCTAAGTTTTGCTCCCCGTTTGGCTGGCATGAAACACCTTTCGCATCACAGTTGGCAGATTCTTAGCATTAAACTGATCCGCTGGCACCCATTGGCCCACATCTGGGGTGCAGTCCGTCGAGACAACCGCCGTCATCACCTCAAGACGTAAATGAAAATGAGTAAAGGTATGTTTGACAGGCGTGGGCATCGCCACCCAATCTGCAGTTGCGGGCGGTTTTGGCGCTGGCGCGGTTTCGGCCCAATCCGACCCCGGAAACCCCATCATGCCCCCCAACAGCCCTTTTTCAGCACGTTTTTCCAATAAAGTCGCTCCGTCCGCGCGACGCAATACATAGGCAATCCCCAACCGCGTTGGTTTCGGCGCTTTGGCTTCTTTCATTGGCAAGCTTGCCGCAATCCCTGCCTTTTGCGCTGCGCAATATTTGAATACCGGACAAACCCCACATTTCGGCGATTTCGGCGTGCAAACCGTGGCCCCCAAATCCATTAACGCTTGGGCATAATCTCCGTGCCGCGCGCTGGGGCGCTCATCGTCAATAAACGAGGCCGCGTGATCCACCAAAATCGCTTTGGATTTCGGCAGAGGGACAGTGACCGCAAACAAGCGCGCCATCACCCGTTCCACATTGCCATCCACCACATTGGCCGCTTTATCAAAAGCAATCGCAGCAAGTGCTGCCGAAGTATAAGGCCCAATGCCCGGTAGCTTTTGCAACGCCTCTTGTGTGTCGGGAAACACGCCCCCACTCGCCGCCACCTGCCGCGCACAGGCCAGCAAATTGCGCGCCCGCGCGTAATAGCCAAGCCCTGCCCATGCCGCCATAACTTGCGCATCATCCGCATCAGCCAGATCATGCACGGTGGGCCAAGTCGTCACGAAATGGTTGAAATAGCTCTTAACGGCTGCAACCACCGTTTGTTGCAGCATGATCTCAGACAGCCAAACCCGGTAAGGATCAGGCACCACGCCGCCCGCCCGCGCTTGCGGACTGACCCGCCAAGGCAAATCGCGCGCATGGGCATCATACCAGCTCAGCAAATCGCGCCGAAAGGATTTACCTTGATCTGCCTTCACGAATGCCTCGCAATCTCTTATGCTCACTCCAGCTAGGTTGTTTCATCGCGCAGGCAGGGGTTCAATGGGTTTCAAGAAAACAAAAGGCTTTACCCATGCGGGCGGTCTCCTTGATCACGCGGTGCGCGAAGGTACGCAAAAGCGCGGGTTTTCTGAAACCATGATCCTGACCCGCTGGGAAGAAGTCGTGGGCGCCGATATCGCCGCGATTTGTGCGCCCAGCACCGTGCGATTTTCAAAAGGCGGGCTTGGGGCCACTTTGGTGATCCTGACCAATGGCGCGCGCGCGCCCGAAGTGCAGATGAAACTGCCCAACATCCGTGAGCGCGTGAATGCCTGCTATGGCTATAACGCGATCAACAAGGTGGTGATTACGCAAACCGATGCCGCCTCGCCCGGATTTAGCGAAGAACAAGCCGCCTTCAAAGCGCCCGAACCCATGCGCGACGACGCCGCGGATGTGTTCAATCTCGAAGATGTGAGTGACCCCGGGCTTCGTGACGCATTGGACTTTATTGGCAATCATGTTTTAACAAAGAAAAACTAGCCGCCGATCTTTACAGGACTTTTTCATGTTTAATCCCACCCGCCGCCGTTTCAACGCCATGCTTTCTGGCAGCCTTCTTGCTGGGTTTACCTACGGCCTGCCCGCGCTTGCCCAAGATGCCGAGCCTTTGCCCGACTTGTTTTTGGGGGATGAAAACGCGACGGTGACGGTTGTCGAATATGCCTCCCTGACCTGCCCGCATTGCGCGAGTTTTCATCAAAACGTTTACCCATCGCTCAAGGAAAACTTCATCGACACGGGCAAGATCAAATTTGTCTTGCGCGAGGTCTACTTTGATAAATTTGGCCTTTGGTCCGGCATGCTGGCCCGCTGCGGCGCGCCCGAACGGTATTTCCCCTTTGTTGAATTGCTGTTCAAAACACAAAACGAATGGCTGCGCGCGGGCGAAGAAGATGACATCGTGGCCGCCCTGTTCAAGTTGGGCCGTCAAACTGGCCTAAGCGACGACGAAATGGGCGCCTGTTTGCAAGACGGCGATCATGCCAAGGCCTTGGTTGCCGATTATCAGTTGAAAGCAGGCCAAGACAACGTGCGCTCTACGCCATCGTTTGTGATCGACGGTGAGCTGATGGACAATATGACCTACACCGAGTTTGAAGAGCTGCTGAACGGCAAATTGGGCGAATAAGCCGCCCAGTTACCGTTCTTTCAAGTAAGGCACACCGCCCGCTTTGGGCGGTATCGCTTTACCCACAAAGCCTGCAAGGATGATGACCGTCAGCACATAAGGCAGTGCTTGCATGAACTGCACAGGCACGGTGCCTAGATGCTCGATCTCTAGCCCTTGCAAACGGTTCGCCACCGCTTCCAGCAATCCAAACAACAGACAAGCCCCTAGTGCAGCAGCAGGGCGCCATTTAGCGAAAATCAACGCCGCCAGCGCGATAAACCCACGCCCTGCCGACATTTCTCGCCCGAAACCCGCCCCAATCGCGGTGGACAGATAAGCACCCGACAAGCCGCACAACAACCCGCAGATCAGCACCGCGGAATAGCGCTGCCAGACCACTGACACGCCGGCCGTATCAACCGCACCGGGGTTTTCACCCACCGCGCGCAATCGCAAGCCAAAGCGCGTGCGAAACAATATCCACCAAGTCAGCGGCACCGCCAGAAACGCCACATAGACCAGAATATTATGCCCCGAAATCAGCTCTTTGTAGATCGGCCCCAGAAACGGTACGCCCGACAAGGCATCCGCAAAGGGCAGCTCAAGCGATTGCCAACGCGCCGCGCCACTGACCATCGGCGTCTGCCCGCCTTGGCTAAACATGCTTTGACCAATCAAAACCGTCAGCCCAGAGGCCAGGAAATTGATCGCCACGCCAGAAATAATCTGATTGCCCCGAAACGTGATCGAGGCCAGCCCGTGGATCAGCGCCAATAGCATCGAACAGACAATCGCTGCCGCTAATCCCGCCAAAGCGCTGCCAGTCAAATACGAAACCGCCCCAGCCGCAAAAGCCGCGCCTAGAATTTTACCCTCTA
>CAZBBZ010000352.1:1302-3516 GCA_964489925.1 uncultured Rhodobacterales bacterium | reverse complement strand
ACGCGGATCTTTGGTCAGCTCTGTCGCCAAGGCAGTTGCAATATCTCGCGGGCTTTTCTTTGCAGGCTTGGCCAGCACCATTGCGGCATTGGTGGCCATGTCCCCATGCGCGGCATCGCGCGGCGGTTCCACAGTCACATTGGCGAGGCTTAGCCCGGCAGGAATGACGTCAGCAGCTTCTAGCGCGGAAAGACCGCTTAGAACTACAGCATGGATATCGGCAAAGAGATTCATTGGTTTGTTCCGAAAGTTGTCGCGAGGCGCGGCAATAACACGAGGTCCGCACCATCGCCAGCCCCAAGGTTGCTTACAAGGATTTGTTAAAGGGTGCCGCTTAACGAAGGGGCGATGTTGTCGCTGCTTCGCTTAGTTTTGCCCGCGCTATTCCCGTCATGGCGGTTTTTTCAAGACGTGGGACCAAGCCCGGTGGTCGAGGTTTATTGCGACCGCGCTTGGGTTGAGGCGCGTCCGCGCCCAGATGCGGTTGGTGTTTTTGGGGCGGGTTTGACGCTGGTTTGGAACTCGGATTGCGCGGAGCGCTTGTATCTGACCAGCTGTGCGGAACGGTTTTTGGCAGAGCCATCGCCTTGGTTATTGGATCAAATCACGTCGCTGTTGCCAGAGGAGGCCACCGCCTTTCGGATCATCCTGCGGCATCGTTCCGGCGCGCAGATCATGGATGACGTGGCAATCGAGAGCCCGCAGAGATGAGCTTTGATCTCGCACTGCGACTTTGTGAGCTTGGGCTCGGTATCGCGTTGTTACAGCGTGGTGCGGAGCATTTAGTAGGGCGCGAACGGCTTTTGTTTGGCGCGCAAATGGGCTTGGCGGTTGTTTTGTTAACCGGGATTGCAGATGCGCTTGCGCTTTTGGGATTGTTGGCGCTGTTGATCGTGCAACTGGTGCGATTTCAAGGCCCGTACAATGGTGGCGCGGATAAAATGGCGTTTCTGATCGTTGCTTGTTTATGTGTCGCGCATATGGCCCCTGCCCCGGTTTGGCGCGAACTGGCCTTGGCCTATCTCGCGGTGCAACTGCTGCTGTCATACGCCGTGTCGGGCTGGGTGAAACTGCGCAACCCTGATTGGCGATCGGGCCAAGCGCTTTGCGATGTGTTTGCTTTTTCCGCCTACCCAGCAACGACGCGCTACCGCGCCCTTGGCAAGCATAGCGGTTTGATGCGCTTTGGGTCTTGGGCAGTCATTAGCCTTGAAGTCGCGATGCCGATTGCGTTTCTTTACGCCCCTGCCCTGGCGCTAGCCTTGGGGCTCGCGGCCTTGTTCCACATGGCCAATGCAATCCTTTTGGGGCTAAATCGGTTTTTCTGGATTTGGATTGCCGCATACCCCGCGCTTTGGTGGTTTCAGGGGCGCATGATCGGATAGTTGCGCCCGTGCGCAGAACTGCCCAAGGTGGGAAAAAACACCTGCGGGAGGACGCTGTGAACACATCCAAATTTAAGTCGCGCATGTTGGCAGGTGATCTGCTTGCAGGCACGTTTATGAAAACGCCAAGCTATGAGGTGGTAGAGGTTTTGGCCAAGTCTGGCCTAGATTTCATCTGTATTGATGCCGAACACGCGCCCTTTGATCGGGGGCGGCTTGATGCCTGTCTTGCGATGGCGCGGGCCTTGGATTTCCCGGCCCTCGTGCGGGTTCCTGCGGGTGATCCGGCTAATATTTTGATGGCGATGGACAGCGGCGCGCTTGGGGTTGTTGTGCCTCACGTAGGCGATGCCCAAAAAGCGGAACAAATTGCAAAGGCGGCTCATTTTGGCAATGGCGGGCGCGGATTTGCAGGCTCTACCCGTTGGGCCGGTTATGCGACGCGCCCTATGGGAGAAATCCTAGCCCAAGACGCCGAAACCATCGTCATTGCCCAAATCGAAGAACCAGAAGCGGTCGAAGCCGCCCCTGCAATCGCGGCGGTAGACGGAATTGACGGGTTGTTCGTAGGCCCGGCTGATTTGTCCGTCTGTTTTGGCATCACCGATCCAACCTCCCCGATTGTGCGAGACGCAATGGCCAAAACCGCCAAAGCTGCCGCAGCGCAAGGAAAAGCCTTTATGACCTTTGCGGCCCATTCGGATCAATGCGCCGAATTGGCGGAGCTTGGGGTGACGATGTTCTTTATGGGAAGCGAGCATGGATTTATGTTGGCGGAGGCAAAACGCACCGCAGGCGCGATCCATAAGCTTTAGATCGCCTGCCCCGC
>CAZBBZ010000352.1:0-1292 GCA_964489925.1 uncultured Rhodobacterales bacterium | reverse complement strand
TTGCACCTAAGCTAAGCAAGCCCTAGATCAGGGACGACATTGCTTTTTGAACGGATGTACCATGACCAACATAGCCCCGTCGCGCCGAAATATCATTGCAGGCCTTGCGGCGACATATGGTCTTAGCGCCTGTGGCACGCCCGAGGGTGTGACGCCTGCCTCGACCGAAGGGCCATTTTACCCAACGAAATCAATGCGTCGCGCGGATATCGACAATGATTTGGTCAAAATCTTGGGACGCGTGACAGAAGCGGGCGGCGAAGTGTTCACCTTGCGCGGGCGCATTATGGATCGTGCGGGCGCGCCGCTGGCCAATCATCGCGTTGAGATTTGGCAATGTGATCTGAACGGCTATTACATGCATCCCGGTGATGACCGCAGCGTCGATTTTGACGAGTCTTTCCAAGGGTTTGGCCATGATATCACGGATGAAACTGGCGCTTATTCGTTCCGCACCATCAAACCGACCGTTTATCCCGGCCGCACGCCGCATATTCATGCGAAAGTGTTTGATGGGGATCGCGAATTGCTGACCACGCAGTTTTACATCAAGGGCCATCCGAGCAATGCGGGCGATGGGTTTTTCAAGCGTCTTTCCGCATCGCATGCGGAGTCAGTTTCGATGGAATTTACAAACACAAGCAACGGGTTAGAAGCTGTGGTTGACGTTGTAATCTAGTCCGTTGCCCCAGCCCTAGCTTTCACAAAACTCCGCATCAATAGAAAATCCGCCATCGCAGGTCACTGCCCCCCGCTCATAAAGGTCAATCATATGGGCCAAGACATTGCGGGCAGCCACCGGCACAAGGGCGGGGTCAACATCCACGTACAAACGCTTGGTGATGCCATCAATGGTGTCGGGATGGGTGGACAGCGCCTCTAGCACCTGCGCCTCGCGCATCAAGCGGTGCGACTTTAGGTTTTCCATTAAACGCCTTGGATTGCTTATCTTTTTTCCATGTGCCGGGTGGTATTCAACCTCATCCCGCGCCAAGCATTTATCAAGGGACGCCATAAACGCGCGCAAATCGCCATCGGGGGGCGAAATTACGGTCGTGGACCAGCCCATAACATGGTCCCCGCAAAGCAGCCGATCCCCAGTGGCAAGGGCGATATGATTGGACAGATGCCCCGGTGTATGGACCACCTCAAAGGACCAGCTTTGGCCCTCAACAATTTGACCGTCTTTAAGCAAGATATCCGGCTCGAACGCTAAATCTAGCCCTTCGCTGCCCCCTATATCCCCTAGCCCTGCCATCAATGGGCTGCGCGCCGCGTCATGGCGCCCGAAA
>CAZBBZ010000351.1:0-3532 GCA_964489925.1 uncultured Rhodobacterales bacterium | reverse complement strand
ACTCTTACATGATGAATGACGAGTATCCGGTGTTTGCCGGGGGCACGATGAACTCTGATGCGATTGCCCAAGTGACCGGGGCGATGCCGATGCTGATACCGGCCTCGCCTGATGTGGTGACGACCGCGGAATTGATTGACCTTTTTGACGGATTTTTGTTGACTGGCGGGCGCCCAAATGTCCATCCAGAAGAATACGGCCAAGAACCAACTCCGGCTCATGGTGACTTTGACCGGGACCGGGACCGTGTGGTTTTACCGCTTGTGCGTGCGGCGGTGGATGCGGGCAAGCCGATCCTTGGCATTTGCCGCGGCTTTCAGGAATTCAACGTGGCCTATGGCGGTTCGCTTCACGCGGAAATTCGCGATCTTCCTGGCCGTATGAACCACCGCATGCCTCCCGATGGCACGCTCGAAGAAAAATTCGAACTGCGTCACACTATATCCCTGACGCCGGGTGGTAAATTCGCCCGTATTTTCGGGGCCGAAGAAGTGATGGTCAACTCACTGCATGGCCAAGGCATTGATGCGCCCGGTGCGCGCATCGAAGTCGAAGGTTACGCGCCCGATGGCACGCCCGAAGCCATTCATGTGGCCGGCGCGCCCGGATTTGCGATGGCCGTACAATGGCACCCGGAATGGAACGCGGGTTTGGACGGGGTGTCGCGCCCCTTGTTTGAAGCCTTCGGTGATGCCATTCGCGCCAATATTGCGCCCATGCGAAAAACCGGCAGCTAGCCAAAGAAAAAGGGCGCCTGAAAAAGCGCCCTTCCTAAATCAATGCATCTTTAGCCCGGCTCAGCCGTAAACAGACGCTTTTCCGAAGTGGCGGCAAAGCTGATAATATACAACCGCACGGAATTTGTTGCGGTTTGATTTACCGTATTTTTCCATGACCGCGGCAATACCCGCATCAAGATCAGGTCCGTCTGTTAGGCCCAGTTTCTTGATCAGATAGTTGTTCTTCACAGTCTCAATTTCTGCCGGGTCCGACCCCGAAACGGTGGACGCATCAGCGTTGTAAATCGCCGGGCCACAGCCAATCGTAACTTTCGTTAGCAAATCCATATCGGCACTTTCGCCAAAATGTTCTTTGACCTCTTCTGCGTATTTCGCAATCAAATCGTCGCGCTTGCTCATTTGGTGTCTCTCCTGTCCTACCCTGTTGGGGGAATGTACCTGTAATGCGGACTTTATTCCGCTGGAATTGGGTTGTCCAATGATTTGCCGGGGGAAAAACTGGCGGATTTTCTCAATTGTTAATTTTGCGCGATTTCTTTTGGGGCGCTCTTATTGTCCAGATTCTCCACCCTAAAGGGGCATCTTTTTACGCTTGAGCCTGATTTACATATAAAAAATGGGATTATGAGGCTGTTGGTCGCGGTGCGAAACTGTCATTTAGGCCCTAGTGGTAATGAACGCGCGCCCGCCATGGTTAGGAAAATAGATGATCGAAACCATCAGAACTTTCGTCGAGGAAAAAACCGCACTCGCCCTTGAATGGCTGCTTAGTCCGGCCGCTTATGCGCAGTTTGGCCTGCTGGTTCTTGCGTTTTTGGTGGCCTATTTCGTCAATCGCTCGCTTCAGCCCCGCCTGAAGTCAATGCTTGATCCAGGGCAAACCGATAGCCGGGTTGCGCAGGTGCGCCGCTTTTTGATGATGTTTTTGCCCCTGCTGTTGCCGCTCTTGGCTTACGGGTTCACGGCGATCGCCGAACAGGGCGTGCGTGCATCGCTTGGGGCGGGCGATGTCATCGCCTTTGGTAAGCGGGTCTTTATATTCCTCGCCGTGCGCATTTTGGTGCGCGACATCATATCTGCCCCGCTGCTAAAAACACTCGGCAAATTCATCTTTATTCCCATGGCCGCGCTTTATGCGCTGGGCGTGCTGGACCCTGTGCAAACGCAACTAGCCGAAACGATGATCGGTGTTGGGGATATTCAATTTTCAATATTGGCGGTGTTGCGCGCGGCCATTGTTGGCGCAATCCTGTTCTGGCTTGGCCAGTGGTCCGCCACCCAAGGCACGGGCTTTATTCGCGCCCAAGAAGAAATGCGCCCGCCCACGCGAGAACTGGCCGCCAAAACCTTTGAAGCGGTGGTGTATGGCATCGCCTTCTTGCTGTTGGTTAATATCCTTGGGCTTGATCTGTCCGCTTTGGCGATCTTATCCGGTGCCATTGGTGTTGGACTTGGGTTTGGTCTGCAAAAAATTGCCTCGAATTTCATATCTGGCGTGATCCTGCTGCTCGAAGGGCAGGCGACGGTGGGCGATTTCGTCGAATTGGACGGTGGCGAAAGCGGGACCATTGTGAAAATGGGCGCGCGGGCGACGATTTTGGAAACTTTTGATGGTAAATGGATCGTTGTTCCGAACGAGGATTTCATCACAACGCGCATTGTTAATTGGTCCGATGCGGGCTCCGGCAACCGCTATGAGGTGGATTTTTCAGTGTCCTACGATACGGATATTAACCTTGTGCCTGATATTATTTCCAAGGCAGTTGCCAAACATCCGGCTGTTTTGTCCAAACCAGAAGGCCCGGATTGTGAATTGCGCGGCTTTGGTGACAGCGGCGTTGATTTCTGTCTAGAGTTTTGGGTCGAAGGGATCGACGACGGCAAGAACCGCTATTCGTCCGAAGTGCTGTTTTTGATTTGGAACGCGCTGAAAGAAAACGGCATCGAAATTCCGTACCCGCAGCGCGAAATTCGGTACCGGGATGGTCACGCGCCAGCGCTTGCATGATTGATCTGCGCGACATGGAGCTATTGTTGGCCGTGTCGCGCCACGGGCATTTTGCGCGTGCGGCAGATGAAATCGGCCTGTCACAACCCGCCCTTTCGATGCGTATTCGCAAACTCGAAGAACAGCTTGGCGCGGTTCTGATCAAGCGGGGCAATCGGTTTCAAGGCTTTACGGTTGAGGGCAATATCGTGCTGCGCCACGCGCGTCAATTGCTTGATGATGCCCGTGCCATGCGCCAAGAATTACGCTCTGCTGACGGTGAGATATCCGGCACGTTGAATATTGCCGCCATTCCCACCGCCCTTGGCTTTGCAGCGCGGATTCCCCAGCGTTTGGCGGCTGCGCATCCGCGCATAAAGATGCGTCTACATTCCGCCAGTTCGCTTGCGATCCAGCAGGGCATCGAAGACGGGGTGTTTGATGCGGGCATTTCTTATGAAGACGGGGTGCGCGGCGAATTTTCGATCCTAACCTCGCTTTATCTTGAGCGTTACGTTCTGGCGGTCCCGCGCGACTTGGCCCCGCGCAAGACAGACACCGCCACATGGGGCGAGGCGGCGACCTTGCCTCTAAGTCTGTTGATACAGCAGATGCAGAACCGCCGGATCATTGACGGCGTATTCGAAGAATTGGGCCAAACGCCGCAAGTTGTTGCCGAAGCTAACGCTTTTTCAACCTGTTTGATCCATGCACGCGAAGGCTTCGCGGCAACGATTGTGCCGGAAATTCTGTTGGATACGACCGATCTTCCCAGTCATGTGGCGACGTTGAATTTGACCGACCC
>CAZBBZ010000350.1:1838-3533 GCA_964489925.1 uncultured Rhodobacterales bacterium | reverse complement strand
GGTCGGTGGTTTGGCGCGCTAATCTATGTTTGCGCGGTGCCAGTCGGGTCTTGGTACGCCTTGCCAGTTTTCCGGCTGTGCATATGTCCCAGCTGGACAAAAAATCGCGCAAACTGCCTTGGGCTGATTGGTTGAAACCGGGGCTTCCGATCCGGGTTGAAGCGACCTGCCGCAAGTCCAAGATTTATCACCATAAAGGGGCGGCAGAACGAGTCGCGCGCGCCGCTTCAGAAACAGTGGGCGCGCCGATTGACCAAGACGCGGGTATCGCGATCAAAGTTCGAATCGAGGATAACCTTTGCACAATCAGCCTCGATACCTCGGGCGAGTTGCTGCACAAGCGCGGTCACAAGGCCGCGGTCAACAAAGCGCCCATGCGCGAAAATTTGGCGGCGCTTTTCCTGCGGCGTTGTGGGTATACGGGTACGCAGACCGTCTATGACCCCATGTGTGGCTCTGGCACCTTCGTAATCGAAGCCGCGGAAATGGCGCTTGGCCTACAGCCGGGGCGCTCGCGGTCTTTTGCGTTTGAAGATCTGGCGACTTTTGATCGGGCGGGGTTTTCGGCCCTAAAAACCGTTGACTCGGCAGCGCGTGATCTGCGGTTTTACGGTTCAGACCGGGATACGGGCGCAATTAACATATCCCAGCAGAATGCGCAGCGCGCAGGTGTTGAGGGTGTTACGGATTTTGAAGCCAAGCCGATAAGCGACATTACCCCGCCAAGCGGTCGGCCGGGTCTGATTATCGTGAACCCGCCATATGGCGCGCGCATCGGAAACAAAAAGCCGCTGTTTGGGCTCTATGCGAGTTTTGGCACGGTTATGAAGGAAAAGTTCAAGGGCTGGCGCGTTGGGCTAATTACCTCGAATGCGGGTCTTGCCAAAGCGACCTCGCTGCCTTGGCAGCCGACCGATCCGGCCGTGGATCATGGCGGTATTCAAATCAAGCTTTATCAGGCGCAGATTTAAGACCAAACCGTGCCTGAAATGGCCAGCGTGGTAAAACAGTGGCCCATGCGCCACCCATTGGACAAGCCTTTGCTCCAGTACCAAGTTTGAACCTCGCCAAGCCTGGCGCGGCGAACGTGTTCAGCGTGCCAAGATCCAAATGCGTCACGCCACGCTGCGCAAAAAATTGCATCGCGTGCCACATCAGCAGGTTATGCGTATGGGTGCGTCGACCGTTTTCATCGCTCCAGCCAACCAAGTAACTGGCCGAATTTCCATGCCTAAGATGCAGCATCATCGCGCATAAATCCCCTTGATGCCGCGCGGAAAACAGACGCATATCTTTGGGATCGGCCCGCGCAAGGGTCTGGATAAACGGCAACGGTAATCCTTTGTAACCGCGCGCTTTGCGCTGATCCGCTTCCAGCGTTAAAAGATACGCGATCCTTTCCGCGGTGCCTTGTTCGTCGCGATAGAGGAGGTCTGATTGTTCAGCCACGACCAAGCGATTGCGCCATTTTCCCCGCATTTGCCTTCGCATCTTCTCGAAGTCGCGCGACAAGGGGAGCGATGCAAGCACACTTGGCGTCACTATTTGTGATAATCCGCTTCCCTGCAGGTCAACCGCTTCACGCGGCATCATTAACAAAGGCCCGCGAAACGGGGGCGTTTTCGCCAGAAGCGCCATCACTCGCCGCTTCGTATCTTGTGCAACCTCGCCAAGCCAAACCGGACCGCCCAAACA
>CAZBBZ010000350.1:0-1738 GCA_964489925.1 uncultured Rhodobacterales bacterium | reverse complement strand
TGTTCTTGACGGACCTCATATTATGGAGTTTCGGCATCTGGCCATACGCTGGTTAACGCGACAAAAGGGGCGAGTTGTCTGCCCCCTTCCCCCGGCTGTTGAATTCATGTAAGCGCGCGTCATCTGAGACGTGTGCTTTTTGGCCCTGGTACACGAACCAATGATGAAAGGGCCGGTGGCAATGGGGCCACCGATGAAAAAGGGGAGCTTGGGAACGCCCAAAGCAACCCCCGGTTTAGGAAAACCAAATGTTCAAAGAAGTAAAAAAATCAGTCGAGTGGGGCGATGATACGCTTACGCTCCAAACAGGGAAATTCTCCCGTCAAGCTGACGGCGCAGTGATTGCCACTTATGGCGAAACCTCCGTTCACTGTGCGGTCACATTTGAAAAGCAAGAAAAAGAGGGCTTCGACTTTTTCCCTCTGACTGTTCACTACCAAGAGCGTTACTACGCCGCTGGTAAAATCCCCGGTGGGTTCTTTAAACGTGAAGCGCGCCCAACTGAAAAAGAAACACTGACAGCTCGTCTGATCGATCGTCCGATCCGCCCGTTGTTTGTACCCGGTTTCAAAAACGAAACTCAAGTCATCTGTACAGTTCTAAGCCACGATCTGGACCACGATCCTGATGTTGTGGCGATGATCGCGACCTCTGCGGCATTGACGCTTTCCGGTGTTCCTTTCATGGGCCCGATCGCTTGTGCGCGTGTTGGTTTTGCTGATGGCGAATATGTGCTGAACCCGATCGTCGATGACATGGACGGTCTGCGCAACAACCCAGAGCAACGTCTTGATCTTGTGGTCGCTGGTACATCCGACGCGGTGATGATGGTTGAATCAGAAGCTTACGAGCTGTCTGAAGAAGAAATGCTCGGCGCGGTCAAATTCGGCCACGACGCGATGCAGCCTGTGATCGATCTCATCATCGACTTGGCTGAAGACGCTGCAAAAGAGCCGTTCGATTTCCAACCACCAGCTTACGAGGACCTTCTGAAAAAGGTCACCAAGCTTGGCGAAAAAGACATGCGCAAAGCTTATGCGATCCTTGACAAGCAAGAGCGTCAGGCAGCAATTTCTGCAGCCCGCGAGGCGGTGTTGGCGGGTCTTAGCGAAGACGAAGCCGCTGACAAACAGCTTGGCGGTTGTTTCAAAAAGCTAGAAAGCGCGGTTCTGCGCGGTGACGTGATTAAGACGGGTAAGCGGATTGATGGCCGTAACCTGGACGAGATTCGCGACATCGTGTCCGAAGTTGGCCTGCTAGAGCGGACCCACGGTTCGTCCCTGTTTACCCGAGGTGAAACCCAAGCGCTTTGTGTGACCACACTTGGTACGGGCGATGATGAGCAAATCATCGACGCGCTGCACGGTGAAAGCCGCTCGAACTTCCTGCTGCACTATAACTTCCCTCCCTACTCGGTTGGCGAAGCACGGCGCATGGGCCCTCCGGGTCGTCGGGAAATCGGTCACGGTAAATTGGCGTGGCGCGCGTTGCAGGCGGTTCTGCCGGCACCAACAGAATTCCCTTACACGATTCGCATTGTGTCAGAGATCATGGAATCTAACGGATCGTCTTCGATGGCGACCGTTTGTGGTTCATCGCTTGCGATGATGGATGCGGCTGTGCCGTTGAAAGCACCGGTTGCTGGTGTTGCCATGGGTTTGATCCTTGAAGGCGAAGAATTTGCGGTTCTTTCCGATATCTTGGGTGACGAAGATCACTTGGGCGACATGGACTTCAA
>CAZBBZ010000349.1:0-3537 GCA_964489925.1 uncultured Rhodobacterales bacterium | reverse complement strand
CGACTATTCCCAACAACAAATATCATCTACAATCCAAACCAAGCGACCAAAACTGTTGTCGGTTTATTCCAGCAAGAGTTCTGCGAAAAGCCCAGCGCGGGTTTTTTTTGAGAGGCGTGCACTTATTTGCTGCATCCGATGGTCAGCATGGTAAACCGCGCCTAGGCGGGGGCCGAACAAATGTGTGGTAAAGTGTGAACAAGACTTCTGAACAACAACAATCCGCGAGATCGCTATTTTCCGGTTCCGTCGTCGTTGTTTTACTAAAAGTGCTTGGTCTAGCAGCTGGCTTTGGCATTTACTTCTTGCTGGCCAAAGATCTGGGGCCCGGTGGGTTTGGCATTTACTCATATGTTCTAAGCATCGGCGTCATTGCCTCTATTATTGCGCGCCTTGGGCTTGATGCAGTGGTTATCCGTGTGATGATCCAAGCGCGTGGTGAAGGCCGACAAGGGCTTGCAAAGGGTATGTTGCGTTGGTCTGTGGCTATGACCGTTGGGCTGTGCGCCCTACTTACACTCTTGATCGCTTTGCACGCCTATTACATCGAGCGACCAGAGGTCATTATCGCCATTCCAATCATGGTTGGCGTGGCTTTAACCAGCCTGGCGACAAGCATTCTGCGCGGTATTGATCTCGGCCCTTGGACCGCTTGGCCTGAATTCATGGGTCGCCCCTTATTGACCTTTAGTATTATCGCGACCGCGCTTGCGCTGACGTACCATCTGACACCGGGTAATGCGCTGAGTATTCAAGCCTGTGTTGCCATGTCACTTGCCATGCTGATTATCTTTCAGGTGCTTTGGTTCTTGCCCAAAGAAATGGAAGACGCGCAGCCAGAATATGACGTGCGGGGCTGGGTATTGATCGCGCTGCCTGTGCTGTGGAACTCGGTGATCCTGCTGAGTGAACCGCAGTTGGTTGTCATCATCTCCGGTGTGTTTCTTCCCCCCGAAGAGGTCGGCCCAATCGCGCTTGTGGCTCGGATGGCGGCCCTTGCAGGCATCGCAGAGGTGGGCTTGAACTTTCTTGTCCCCCCCATGCTATCGCGCCTGTTCCAGCAAGATGCCACCGCTAGAATGACGCGCATCATGCGTCTAGCAGGGCGGATCATGGTCTTGCCCACCATCCCTGCACTCATCATCTTTTACGTCTTTGGCAAAGAAATCTTGGGCTATTTTGGCGAGGCATACCTAATCGCCTATTGGCCCCTGATCGTATTCACACTCGCCCGCGCCATCGCAGGTCTATTCGGCCCCACGGCGATTATGCTGTTGATGAGCGCTTTTGAAAAAGACGTGGCCGTTGCCTCGACCATTTCTGTGGTGGCGATGGTGGTTGTGGCGCTGTTGCTTGTTGGCCCGCTGGGGCCACTTGGCATGGCCATTGCCGTGCTGGTGTCCACCGCGTTGCGCGTTGGTATGAACTGGTACAGCGTCTATCACCGCTTGGGCATCAACTCTTCGATCTTCCTGACGACCAAGATTGCCCAAACAGACGCAAACTAATCTACATTAGCGCGCGATACTGATCCGCAACCACTGACCACAAATAGTGTTCTTCGGCCAAGGTTTTCATCCGAGCGCCATTTGCCTTTAGATCGTCATCACTGGTGGCGCCCAATAGCGCCTTCAGCTCGTCCTTTGACTTAAAATAAGCCGCCTGATCATGGGTCGTTGCTTCGTTATAGCCGCAAGAAAAAGCGATCACGGGCAAGCCTAGATACATCGCTTCGACCAAAGACGGATTTGTGCCGCCAGCAGAATGGCCATGCACATAGGCATGGGCGCCTGCACGAATACGAAAAATCGTCGGAATGTGGTAAATCGGATCAATCAGCTGGATATTTGGCACATCCCCAAATTCGGCCCGCAAGGCCTCGCCATAGGCAGAGGTTTTCCAATTGCCGACAATAACCAGATTATGGTCTGGCATATCCGCAAAAGCCCGCAGGATCAGTTTCACGTTATTTTCGGGCTCAATCCGACAAACCTTTACCGCGTATTTTTCTGGCAGGTCCGGCAAACGCTCTGGGTCTGGCGCTTCTTCGGTAATCACGTGATCCGCACCATAGGCAATCAGGTTGGCCGTTTTGCCATAAGACTTTGTAACATGTTCGCCAATCACCGCATTATCCGCGACGATATCGTGGCTGATGGCACAAGCAATGCGTTCAAACGTCTTCAACAGAAACTTCGCTACCTTGCCCCATTTATCGCGCTTCCATTCAAGCCCATCAATATTGGTCACAACCCGCTTGCCCATCAAGCGTGGCAGCACCAGCGCAGCGGCGCCAGATACGCCAAGGATTAAAACCGTATCGACCCGCGAAAAGCTGGACCGCACGATAGAGATCAAGTCATAGGGGATAGAGCTGATTCCGTTCGCTTTAAGCGGTATATAAATCAGCCGTGCCCCTTTGTAGGATTCAATCCGCTCTTCAAATTCGGGACCAGAACAATAGACGCGCACCTCGATGTCTTTGTCCTGCCAATCATCGATTAGGTTTTCGACCAAAGTCTCGAAACCGCCGTAGGACGCCGGAACGCCTACAGAGCCAATAATATCTACACGTTTTGTCATTGTACCCAACCGTAACTCATTCACGCCCTTATAGGCGTGAGCGTCCTAATTAAAAAGCAAACGCCCACCAAAAAATGGCGGGCGTTCTAATTGTTCAACATGATCTACAGTCTTAGGTGGTAGACTTAGTTAAGCGTTGCGTCGCGTACATATTCAACGGGCGCTGGGACCACGTTCGTTGCCGCACCAACCACAGCGTTGATGTTTTCAACGATGCTGTCAGAGACATACACAACGTCGCCGTTTACGATGTCGAATGCACCGGCGATGAACAGTGATGAAGGGTTCGCCATGTTAAAGCGGTAAACCACTGGAACTGTCGTGCCAGCATAGGCGGACACATCAGCGCCCATGTTTTCTGCCACGTGGCGCATTTCGTTGCGGAACACGAACACACCTTTGCGATCAGCGCGGCGGTTCAACAAGCCACCAGCTTCACCCAAGGCTTCGGCCAAGGTGATGCTTTCGCCCGTGAATTCCAGCGTATCGTTGCGACCACCAGCCCCAAGGAAGGTGAAAGAGCGTGTCACTGATTCCAGTGAAACAATGTCGCCCTTACGCAAATGCACGTTGTAAGCCGGGTTCACGTAAAGATCCCGCAGCATGACCTCGCCGGATTTTCCGTTGCGGCTCATGACAACGCTCAGCTGATCAGATTCAGCGCGCGGACCGCCAGCTTCGGCGATCATTTCTACGAGGTGGCCATTGTTTTGGTTGATCGGATAAACGCCCGGAGCGCTAACCTGACCCAAAACTGAAACCGTAGAGCTGCGACGGTCAGTAAGTTGAACAATCACCGAAGGCTCGACCAACACTTCACCCAAGCGACGTGTCATGAAGGTTTCGAATTGCTGAACTGTTTTGCCGCGGGCCAACAAACGTCCGATTGGCGGAACATTCACGTTGCCGTCAGACCCAACCGTTTGTGGCGGTAGGGTTGTTGTTGAAATCGGA